>CBINGT010000649.1:0-1503 GCA_966250245.1 uncultured Anaerolineae bacterium | reverse complement strand
GAACGGATGAAGATCGACGATCCCGTTGGCGCGGTTGGCGTTCATCTGGGCGGCGGCATCTGGGGGACGCTGGCAGTCGGCATCTTCGCGGACTCCGGTTCGATCACCGGGCTGCTGCACGGCGGCGGGATGGCGCAGCTTATCACACAGGTCTTGGGAATCGTAACGGTTGGCGCGTTCGTCGTAGGTTCCGGCGCGGTGTTGTTCGGCGCGTTGAAAGCGACCAACTGGCTGCGCGCCAGCGCCGAAGCCGAGCGGATCGGGCTGGACCTTCACGAGCACGGCATGCTGGCCTATCCGGATGCGCTGGGCGGGCTTGAAGCGATCGAGCGCCAGGGCGCAACACGTGAGCCGGTGTTCGGCGCTGCGCCAGGAGACTGATACGGGTTCGCTCATGAAGCGTTTGACGCAGATGCCGGTGCGCTGCTCACCCCCGAGGCAGCGCACCGGCATTTTTACACCCGCTGTAACTCAGCCGATGCGCTCCGCACAGCGATCGCGGAAGCCGCACGCCGCGCAGATCATCGGGTTGTTGTGGCTGCGGTGAACTTCCGGCTGACGCAGGCGCTGACGCATCGTGCGTAGGGTGTTAGCGAGGGTTTGCTCGGCCTCGGGCGTGAAATCAATGGTGAACTGCTTGCCGGATTGCTCAAAGAGGATGATGCCATAGGGTGGGCGAACGCCGTAGTGTTCTTCGACCAGCACGCAGTAGGCGATACACTGCATCACCTGGCCGGGATAGGGGTAATTCGGCGTACGCCCAGTCTTCACTTCGACCGGGATAATCCACTCGCCGTCTTGCAGCAAATAATCCGGGCGGCCCGCCAGCCGGTACCGGCGCGAGAACAACGTCTCATCTGCCCGCGCGAGGGTGTCCTGATAGACCACCTCACCGGCGGGTATTCCAAGCGCCGTCCGCCGTTGGCTCGCCCGCCGTCGCAGCGCGATTCCGCCCAGCAGCGCCAGCAGTACAAGCAACAGCGCGACTTCCATGAGCGCTACCCGCCTAACAGAAACTGAGCCGCCAACAGCGCTACCAGCAGCGCGATCGACACCCAGATCAGCAGGCGCGCGGCGGCCGCCAGACGGTCGGCAGCGCGGACATTGCGCGCAAGTGCTTCGTGCTGCTGGGTGCCGCGCTCCAGCTCGGCGGTGCGGGTGCTGGCTTCGCCCTGCATGCGATACCACCACGAGCGCTCGCAATACAGGAACCCGTCGAGGTCGCTGGCGTACAGGACAATGTCATCAGGAGACGTTTTCGCGCGTGCGGGTTCGGCCACGGACGTTCCTCGGTGAATGGCGTGATGGCGGGCGAGGTCCGGCGCCCAGATCATATCAACCGCGACGCGCCGCTCCCATTCCGTGCCGCCACCCCCCGTCGCCAGCGGGACCATACCCGTCAGGAAACCGCCAGGTCGGCGTCAATTGTGGCAGCAGACAAACCATATCATTACAATTAGCAAGAATGTGCCGGGCGGGAGACGGTGTCTAACGGCATCATCA
>CBINGT010000648.1:0-1512 GCA_966250245.1 uncultured Anaerolineae bacterium | reverse complement strand
CATGCGCGCCGACGAAGTCCGCCCCGGCCTGCCACGCGACGAAGCGCTGGCGCCTGCTGCGCGCACCGCGGAAGGCCAGTTCGCAGTCGATCCGGTGATGGACGACTCAACGGCCAGCAGTTAGCGACTTTCTGAGCGAAAAACAAAAACAGCTTCCCCCTTCTGGCGGGAAGCTGTTTTGATTAGATGGGCTGGGTTGCGACTTAGTCGCCGTCGATCAGCGTGCCGACCTTACGGCCCATCACCGCGTCGATCAGGCTGTGGTCGTCCCAGATGTTCAGCACCACCAGCGGCAGGTGATTGTCCATGCAAAGCGTAATCGCGGTCAGATCCATCACGCGGACGCGATACTCGATCGCTTCGGAGTAGCTAAGCCGGTCAAAGCGGCGCGCGTTGGGGTTACGCTTCGGATCGTCGTCATACACGCCGTCCACCTGCGTCCCCTTGATAATCACGTCGGCGTTGATCTCCATCGCGCGGAGCGCCGCAGCAGTATCAGTCGTGAAGTATGGGTTGCCGGTTCCCCCGGCGATGATCACGACGCGACCCTTTTCCATGTGACGGATAGCGCGCAGGCGGATGTAAGGCTCGGCAACCTGGTTCATCATCACGGCTGTCTGCACGCGCGTCGGCACGCCGATCCGTTCCAGACCATCCTGCAGCGCCAGACCGTTCATCACGGTGGCGATCATGCCCATGTGGTCGGCGGTCGCCTGCTCCATGCCGCGCTCCACGCCGCGATGCCCGCGCCACAGGTTGCCCGCGCCGATCACCAGGCCGACCTGCACGCCCAGATCGTACACACCCTTGATTTTCTCCGCGATGATCGCGACCTGGTCCGGGTCAATGCCGCACCCTTGAGGACCGGCGAGCGTCTCCCCGCTCAGCTTCAATACGATCCGGCGATAGTGTGGAACCGATTGTGAGTTCGACATCGCTGCTCGACTTGCTCCCTTCCCTCAACAGACAACCCTGCCGCCATGCGAAAAAAAGGGGATCAGGTGGTTAGCCTAATCCCCAGGATACACATCTCAGCGGATCTTATTCCGTGTCGGCGCTCTCGCCGACCGCAAAGCGCGCGAAGCGGCTGAGCGTGATGTTCTCGCCGAGGTCCGCAATCGCCTGCTGAACCATCTGGCCGATCGTGACCGTGTCGTCCTTGATGAACGGCTGCTCAAACAGGACGAGGTCCTCGTAGAACTTCTCCATCCGCCCGTCAACGATGCGGTCGACCACGTTCTCGGGCTTGCCCTCTTCGAGCGCGCGGCGGCGCTGCAGGTCGCGCTCCGCCTCGATCACCGCGCTCGGGATGTCCTCGCGGCGCACGTACTGTGCGTTGAGGTTCGCGATCTGCAGGGCGATGTCATTCGCAAGCTGGCGGAACTGCTCGGTCCGCGCCACGAAGTCCGTCTCGCAGTTCAGTTCAAGCAACACGCCCAGGCGATTGTTGTGATGAATGTAGGCGTGAACGATGCCTTCGTTGGTCGCGCGTCCGGCCTTCTTCTCGGCCTT
>CBINGT010000647.1:0-1520 GCA_966250245.1 uncultured Anaerolineae bacterium | reverse complement strand
GCGACCGTGCCCGGCAGGTCGCGCCAGCCGCGCACCGCACCCAGCACGGCCAGCGCCACCCCCGCAACCGCCAGCACAGGCAGCATCCGGTTCGCCTGATAAAAATACACGCCCGCGCCCAGCATCAGCCCCAGCGCGACGAAATCGCGCATCTTCCCGCCGCGCATCGCCCGCGCCAGGAAGCCGATCACTAGCGTAGCCGTCAGCGGCGTGAGCGCGATCCGCAGCCCCAGGCGCGAGAGCATCACGTGCCACCCGCTGATCGCGACCAGCCCGGCCAGCGCCAGCCCGACCCAGTTCCCAAGTCGCCGGGCGCGCGGCGTCTCCGTGCCGATCACCTGGCGCGCCATCCACCACAGCGCAGGCAGGGTGATGATTCCCTCAATCGCGCTGGCAAGCTTCAGCGCACGGAAATTAAACCCAACGCCGAGCGTGTCCGCGATGAACGCGACGACCATCATCTGAAAGCCTTCGCGCCCGCCGTTGTTCGGGAAGAACACCGCTGCGTGCCCCTCGCTGACGCGCACCGCATCGAGCAGCTTTTCGATGTGATCGCTGGTCATTTCGGGCGGTGTGGAGTCAAGGTCGTGCAGCCGGAAATATGCGCCGAGCGCCGTGATCGCCAGCAGCGCCGCCACGGTCGCCCATCCGTCCGCGCGCCGCCACCAGGGGCGACCGGCCCGCGCCTGTCGGAGAACCGGTTGCCGCCAGCGTGACCAATCGATCGCCAGAATCGCGGCCCACATCCAGATCGACAGGCCCCACATGATCGCCCCGCCCGGCCTGAGCACCACGTCGAGCGCGGTCCCATCCGCCGCGCGCAACACGTTTGCCCGCCACGCCACCACCGACAGCACCAGCGCGACCGGCAGCAGCGCCACGGCGACGGTCGGCAGGTGGAACCAGCGCGCACGCGGTGCGTCTTGCTCGTCTACTTGCTCGACTGGCCGCTCGACGGGCGCAGGCTCCCCGACGACCGACCGCACGCGGATCACGATCTCGTCTGTATCGTCTTCGCTCGCGTCCGGCTCGGAAATCGGGCGCTCGCGGCGCAGCCGGGCGAACCGCCGCGCCCACGTGTCGCGCGCGGCGTAGACCTCAGAACCAACCATCAGCGCCGCCGCCAGCCCAAACCACCAGAATGCGCCGTTGGTCCGACCTGCTGCGTGCGCCTGCGGATCGACTGCCGCCGCGTGAAGCTGCGCCCCGCCTACCAGCGCCAGCACGATCGCAATCGCCAGCGCGCCGAGCCGCATCCAGATCGCGGGATCGCGCAGCTCCTCAGGCGGCTGTTCGGGCGCGTCCGGTTCGTCGTCCGGCTCATTATCCGGCAGAGGGAGCGGCTCTGGCGGCGCGGAGTCGTCCGGCGAGTCGTCGCGGGGCGGCGGCTCGTCGCGCACGACTACCGGCGGTTTCGAGGGCGCGTCCGGGTCGGTCCACAGCACGTCCCACAGCAGCCGCGCTGTGCGGACCGGCCGCCAGAACAGGTACGCCAGCGCCTCGTTCAGCCGCAAATCCTC
>CBINGT010000646.1:0-1540 GCA_966250245.1 uncultured Anaerolineae bacterium | reverse complement strand
AACTGGAAGCCGAGGTCGGGCCAGTGGCAATGGTCGGCGACGGGGTAAACGACGCGCCCGCGCTGGCCGCCGCGACAGTCGGGATCGCGATGGGCGCAGCCGGGACGGATGTGGCGCTGGAGACGGCGGACGTCGTGCTGATGGGCGACGACCTGCCGACCATCCCCTATGCGATCCATCTCAGCCGCCGGGCGCGGCGCGTGGTATGGGAGAACATCATCTTCGCGCTGAGCGTGATCGTCCTGCTGGTGATCGGGACGTTCGCGATCGACCTGCCGCTGCCGATGGGCGTGATCGGGCACGAGGGCAGCACGGTGATCGTGGTGCTGAACGGGCTGCGGTTGTTGGTGGCGAAATAGCGGGGAATAGGGAGTAAGCAGTCGGAAGTAGGGAGTGGGGGAACCTCGCCCCTTAACCCCCGTCCCCTTTTCCCCTCTCCGTAAACGGAGAGGGGCCAGGGGTGGGGTTCGAGGCGGCGTCAGGGGGAGTGGGGCAACGGGCGGAGCAAGCTCCGCCTACGAGAACCCCGTTCCGCATATTCGCCGTCAACATAACGTGTAACCATGTGCGGGGAACCAGCGCCTTTGCTAACCGCTAATCGCTAACGGCTAACCGCTGCTTTTCCTGTTCGCTCCCTTTGCCATTTCCGCATACAATAGGCGCAGAGTCGCGAACCTGTGCAGGAGCCCGGCGCATGCCTACGTGGATGGTGGTCGAGGACGAGCCCGACCTCTACGATACGCTGCTGATGTTCTTTGAAATCTGGGGGGTGGACGGAATCGCGTTCACTACCGGAACCGACGCGATCCGGTGGATTGAGGACATCGACCGGGGCGCGAACGATACAGACATCCCCGAACTGGCGCTGCTGGACATCCGCCTGCCGGGCGCGGAGGGTCCGGAGATCGGCGAGCGGCTGCGCCAAAGCCCGGTGCTGCAGTCGATGGCAGTCGTGCTGACCACGGCGTACCACCTCTCCCCGCAGGAAGAACAAGCAGCGATTGCGCAGGCCCAGGCCGACGCGATCATCTACAAGCCGCTCCCCAAACCGTCGGAGTTGCGTGTGATGCTGGAACAGGCGATCGAGCTGCGGCGCAACAGACCGGCGGGCACGGCGCAACCATTGAGGGCAGGGCGCGTTCCGGCTCCGACCGCACCGCGCATCGGGCACGAGCATGCTGTCCCATCAAGGTTAGCGCGGAGCACGCCGGGTCCAACGCCGGAGCCTGCACCGCGCGCGCGGCGTCTGGCGCGGCCAGAGCTTCCACCCCGCGAGCCGGTTCCACAGCGGTCGAAACGGTCGATCTGGGGCTGGATCGCGGCCGGGTTGCGGCGTCTGTTCGGGCGCGATTAGCGCGGGATTTCCCCCTGGAATTTTGACGACAAACGCATCATAAAACCCCCCTCCCCCGCTCAAATTTACGTTTTTCGGGGCGGTTTCTCGCGTGCGCGCACAGGATCGTGCGCGGGGGTGTGATGGGGTAGGGGAGTGGTGGCGATTAGCAATTGGCAGGGGTGAGTGCTAAAGGGGGAGCAGTTA
>CBINGT010000645.1:0-1575 GCA_966250245.1 uncultured Anaerolineae bacterium | reverse complement strand
AGCAAAAAGCCCGCGTCGGGTGGCGCGGGCGTAGCGACAGGTGTCGTGATTCGTCCTAGTTTTCCGGCTCGAGCAGCGGGCGGAACTTCGGCCCGTAGACGATGATGCCGCGCGCGCCGTCGGTGCGGAGCTTGCGGATCACCATCTCGACACGCTGGCCGATCTCGACCGGCCCGTTGACGTCCGTCAACTGGGCGGTGATGATCGGGCCTTCGTCTAGCTGGATGAGCGCCAATGGATAGGGCGCGAACTCCTCGAAGTCGGCGCCGGGCGCCGTGACGGTCGTGAAGCTGTAAATGGTGCCCTTGCCAGAGAGCGGAAAAAGCTCGACCTCGGTGCTCGCGGGCGCGCCGCCAGGGGTCGGTTGCGCCTGCCGGAACTGGTTCCAGTAAGCGAGCTGGTGTTCAAGCTCGCGATAGTGGGCGCTGGCTGAATGCGGACTCATGGAACCCCAGCCTTAGCGGGCAGCGTGGGCGTACGCCGAATCCGCGCTCAACGGCAGAAGCTCGCGCTCCGTGTCGAAGACATACAGGCCCACCGGCTGCGCGGCCTGCGCCGGCTGCATCGGAAGCACCACCTCACCGTTAGGGCGGCGGGTCGCCAGCATTTGGCTACGAGCGGATTTCAGTCGCCAATGACGCGTAATGTCCATGATTCCCTACCTTTATCCCGTCAGATGTTCCCTCACATCAACGACGCGTGATGCGCCGCCGCATTTGTGTTGCGACGCACAATTTATACTGGTGTTGATCTGTCAATAGCTACCAAATTCACGATTTGAGAGCTTTTGAGAGCCATTTAAGCGGGAAATTCAGCGAAGAATTTGCAGGAAATAATCTCCGTCGCGTAGACTACAAACAGGCGGGTGCAGCGATCGGATAGAACATGACGGCAACGCGACGCGACTCTATCGGCCCGGATGTTGAGACTCGGAAGCAAGCACGGAACGCTCATGGACGCTGGAGCGCGCTGTATCTTCGCGCGGACGTGTCGGCTGAGGCGGCGCGCGCGGCGTTTTTCGGCGTGCACGATTCCGAGCGGTGGACGTTTGCGCTGGCTGAGGGCGAAGGCGCGCGCCTGATGGCGGAGTGCCTGACCGAGTTTCTGTGGACGTTGCACGAGCCGGAGACGGATTGGCCGGGCGCGCTGCACGCCTGGCTGGCGGACACCGGTCAGTGGCAGGACATCGGCGCGGGTGCGGTGCGCTTCGTCTGCGGGCGGATCGATCGCAGGACGTTTGGCGGGGCGCTGTCGTTGGCGTGGCTGGGGATGCGCGGCGTTGGGTTGCTCGGCCCGCAGGGCGCCGCGATCCCGCTGGACCGGGCGACCGCCGCGGATGAGGTCTGGACGCCGCAGGTGGGCGAGGATTTGCCCGCGCTGCATTCGCACACCAGTCCGCTGACCGACGTGAGGCGCCTGGTGGTGCTGACGCGCGGCGCAGAGTCGTTGATTCGCGATCTGCCGGATATGACCCCCTCGGAAATGGCGCTGGCGCTCGAATCCCTGGCGGACGGGGCGGGCGCCGATCTCCTGCTGTTCGATCTGACGCTGGATCGCGTGCCGGTGAGCGAGGAA
>CBINGT010000644.1:0-1580 GCA_966250245.1 uncultured Anaerolineae bacterium | reverse complement strand
GACCCGGCGGCCCCGCGCTATATTGAGACGATCCCCGGCCAGGGCTACCGCTTCGTCGGCAAGGTAAAGCCGCTGCCATGACGACGCGCCGCGCGATCGCGTTGGTGGGTGCGGCCGCGGTGATTGCGCTGTGGCTTACCCTGACGGCGGGCGGCTCCAGCGCGTGGGAGATCACGCTGCGCGTCCATCCGGGGTGGGCGGCAGTGCTGGTGGCGCTGCTGGGTGCGCTGGGTGCGCTGGCGGTCCGCGCGATCCAGCGCCATTTTCGCGAGCAGCAGTACAGCATCAGGCTGGCGCGAGAGAAAGGCTTCGCCGAGCATCACCGCTTTCTGCGCCGGCTCGACCACGAGTTGAAAAACCCGCTCACCGCGATCCTGGTCGCCGTCGGCAACGTGCGGGACGAGTGCTCGCCCGCCGGGCAGGACATCCTGACCAGCATCGAGACGCAGACTCAGCGGCTGAGCCGGTTGGTGCGGGACCTGCGAAAGCTGGCCGAACTTGAATACGCGCCCCTCGAAGAAGTCACCTTTGACATCCGCGAGACGCTCACAGAAGCGATCACGCTAGCTCAGGAACGCGCCGACGAGGATCACCGCCGCCTGACGCTCGACACGCCTGAGTCGCCTGCCGATGCGCTGCTGGTGCGCGGCGACCCCGACTTGCTGCTGGTCGCCATCCACAATCTGATCGACAACGCCCTCAAATTTTCGCGCCCCGACGATCGCATCGAACTACGGGCCTTGCGCGAGGGGCATAGTGTGGTGGTGCAGGTCCGCGACACCGGCCGGGGGATTTCGGAACTCGACCAGCCGCTGGTGTGGGAGGAGTTGTATCGCGGCGAGAACACCGAAGGGATTCCGGGGAGCGGGATCGGGCTTGCGCTGGTGCAGCTTATCGTGAAGCGGTCGCGCGGGGAGATTTCGCTCGAAAGCGCGCCGGGCCGGGGGACGACGGTCACCATCCGTCTGCCGGAAGCGACGCGTTAATCCCATCGCGGAACGGTTTTGCGCGTGCCAAACAAAAAGCCCGCTCATCAAGAGCGGGCCCAACGTTGCGAGCGTTCAAGGATTGTGCAGGGCTGGCGTCACAACACGATCGGCGGGACGATCAGCAGGACGACCGTCCACGCCACGTAGACGATCGTGGCCCGACTGAAGACGGTTTGCAACCCTTCGATCCAGCGCTCAGGCTTGATGCGGAGTTGCGTGACGATCAGCGAGACCAGGATGCCGATATTGATGGCGTTCCAGCCGATGACCGTCAGGCGGTTGAGCGTCAGGTCGCCTTGCAGCGTGCGATGCATAACTGCCGCCAGCGCATAGATGCTCACCACCACAGCCAGCGCCGAGACCGCGATGATCGCCCTGCGCATGACCCGCTGCAACTCCGGCGACAGGTCGTTGCCCCGGATGGGCGTCGCGCCGACCAGCAGCCCGACGATGCCGAACAGCATCGCGTTGTAGACGATCAGCACGTCGCGGTTCTCAAATGGCGCCATGAAATTGAACGGGATTACGAACAGGTAAATGACCAGCACGGCCAGCGTCAGGGGGAGCAGCAGGCGCATCATGGTGGCGATG
>CBINGT010000643.1:0-1586 GCA_966250245.1 uncultured Anaerolineae bacterium | reverse complement strand
TGGACTGCGAAGTCGAGCCGCCAGTCGATGACGAAGAACCGGTTGAAGAGGAGCCGCAGATCGTGCCGGGTTGCGACACGCGCATCTCGCTGAAGGATGCGGTGGTGGGGCGCGTGCTGGAGAGCGTGCCTGCCTACTGGGCGCCGGACTTCGAAAAGATGACCAGCCCTGAGGTGCAGATCCCGTGGAATAGCACGCTCTGGACGTTCGGAGTGGACGAGAGCGGCGAGTTCCGCAAGGTGCTGTTGGAGTGCACGTATCTGTGGATACCGGCTGACGCGATGGGCCCCAACTACGACGAGGTATGGAACGGCACACCGCTGCCGATGACGGTTGTGGACTAGCTGGACCTTCTTTGCACACTGTTTATACGCCCTGGCGACCGCTCGCCAGGGCGTTTCTTTTGCAGGTTTTTTACAACGATCTGCTGTAACTTCGCTTGATTTTTTAGCATTAATATAGTAATAAATATCAAATTGCGTTGCATTGTGCTCAGCCATTGCACTCACACTAGGAGTCGCCTCATGCTTTCCCGCCTGTCGCTTGTTTTTTTGGTGGTGATCCTCATCGCGGCGGTGGTCGGTCCCGCGCCTGTCCGCGCGCAGGACGATCCGGCCGTTCTCAACTTCGATCAGCCGGAGATTGTGACACTTGTACCGGGCCAGAGTCTGGTGCGTTCGTTCGCCGCGCTGGCGGGCGATCGATTTGACCTGCGCGTGATCGCGCTCGCACCGATCACGTACAGCGCCGCGCTGCTCGATCCGCAGATGAGCCTCTCCCCGCTGACCGTCGACAGCGCGGGAAGCGCCACAATCACGGTCGATCCCGTGACACTCAGCGGCCGCTATACGCTGCTCATCCAGCCAGGCGACGTGGGCGGGGATATGGTGCTCCAGCTTTCCGGCGCGCCGATTCTGCCAGATCCGCTGGCGTTCAATGCGACGACGCCCGTTACGCTGACGGACCAGCCGCAGCGGTTCCGGCTCGAAGCGCAGCCTGCGTATGTTGAGACGTTGTTGACATTCACGCGCCTGCCCGCGCCGGACCAGGCCGAGCCGGTCGCGCTGCCGCGTGTAGTGCTAATGGAAGCGGAAACCGGGCGTATGATCGCCGTGCTCGAAGCGGGGACGCTGCCCGGCGCGTCTTTGCGCCTGCCGGGCAACGGAGTCTACTTCCTCGCGATCGAGCCAGGCGATCTGCCTGCCGAGGTCGAAGTGCGCTGGGAAGGAGCGGTCGCGGCGCAGGGCGCGGGCGGGCACGCTCCGGGGGGTGGAGTGACCGGCGCCACGGCGACCTTCACGCCTTTCCCGAGCGTGACGCCGGACGAAACGATCACCGTTACGCCGACCGTCACCGGCACGCTCACCGCGACGTATACGCCCGACCCGAACGCGACTGCGACGGCGATCCCGTCGCCCACCGCGCCGGGCGAGCATGACGCAACCGCGACCGTGACGTATACGCCGAGCTACACCCCGACGCTCGAGAATGGCGATCAACTGTTGCTCGAGCCTACTTACACGCCGACCTCTACGCCGACTGTCCAGACGTTCCTGGAGGAAGCGCCGCCCACCGCGACACTGACG
>CBINGT010000642.1:0-1598 GCA_966250245.1 uncultured Anaerolineae bacterium | reverse complement strand
AGCCGCCCGATCTGGCGCGCGTCCCAACCGAGCGCGCGCAGCACGCCGAAGGTACACGCCCGCTGGCGCGCCGTGACGACCAGGTAAAAGCCGAAGTCGAGCAGGCTGAGCAGCAGGCTCACCCAGAAGCCAGCGTACAGCATCCCGGCGACCGCGCTCGGCAGCGGCTCGCGCAGGATCTCGCCGTACCGCGTCCACGCCCAGTTGACGCCCGTCACGCCGTCCATCCCGGCGATCGCGTCCTGCAACGCGGGCGACGGCTCGCGCCCCGGCATCTCCAACCAGACCTCGTTCTCGTCAAAGAACACGCTGGACGACGACGCCTGATTGATGATCGGGCGGATGCGGTCGGTCAGCGTGATCAGCAGCGGATCGCGTGCGTCAACCGACGGCAGCGTGTCGATCACGCCGACGACTTCATACCCGATCTCGACCGATCCCGGCCCCATGTTCAGGATCAGATTGCGCATCTCACCCGGTTCCAGCGGCTTGTCGATCGCCGTGCGCGTCGGCCCGCGCCCGCCGAATAGCTCCGCGAACGCCCGGTTGACAACGACCGGCACGCGCCCCGTCTGCACCTCGTTCACCACGATGCTCGGCTCGCGCATCACGCCGCTGATCTTGTTCATGAAATACTCAAGCCGGAGCACGGTCGGCCCCTCGACGCCGGGAACCTCGCCGGTCACGCTCCGCGCCCGCACGCCGAGCACCCGGTTCTGATTGCTGGCCTGCGAGGTCCACGACCCGGCGTAGGGGTTGGCGACACGCGCCTCGGCCCAGGTCGCGCCGTCCGGCTCGAAGTCGCTGAGCGTGGTCGCCTTACCGAACGCGTCCACCACCGCCAGCCGATCGAGATAGATCGCGTGCTCGAACGCGTCGAGATTCCCCTGGCGGCTGTTGATCCCGATCCGTACCAGCCGCAGCGGGCGCTTGCCACGCTGGGGAAGCTCTCCACTGAAATTCAGCCACTCCCCGGTCAGCGTGGGGACCGGCTGGGCGCTGGCCGGAGTCTGCGCCGTCTCCCCACTGACATCCCCCGCCGCCAGCGCAGCGTCCGGTGGCGCCAGCAGCACGCGCAGCGGCACGCCGCGCGCGTCTTCCAGATAAGCGGTCAACTGGACGGCGACCGGCGGCGCGTCTGCGTCCCGCGAGGGCAGCGAGTAAACCTGCACGGACAGCGCGCTCGCCTCGGCGGGCAGCGCCAGCCCCGGCGCCGGGGGTGTTTCGATCCCGCGCAGCGGCTCGGCGGCCTGCCGTAGCTCGGCGAAATCCACTGGGATCGCATCGGGATCAACGCCGATGATCTGCACCGGGCGGCGCGAGATCGAGCCAGGATCGCCTGCCGCGCGCATCAGCGCCACGCTGCTCTGCACGCCCGGCAGATCGGTCCACGCCACGCGGGCAGGCTCCAGCCGCCCCGGATCCAGCGACAGACGTGCGCTGCCGCCAGTCGCGCGCTCGGCGGCGCTCCACGCCCCGCGATCGCGCGTCGCGCTCAGCCCCAAAGACGCCGTGCCCAGCGCCAGCGTGCCGATCAGCAGCAAAACAAGCTGCGCGTAGTGGCCCGGATCGCGCGCGACGGTCCACACGGCCAGCGG
>CBINGT010000641.1:0-1617 GCA_966250245.1 uncultured Anaerolineae bacterium | reverse complement strand
CCCCTCGATGCTGCTGCGAAACCCATCCGGCCTGCGATCATCTGGGCTGATCAGCGCGCAGTCGAGCAGGAAGCGTGGTTAGGTGAGCGCATCTCCCCTGAGGATGTCTACCGCATTACAGGTCACCGGTTAAGTGCATCGTATTCGCTGTGCAAAATTCTGTGGATCCGCGATAACCAGCCCGATATTTACGCCTCGACACACCGGTTCATGCACGCTAAAGACGCCATCGTCGCGCGGCTTACTGGCAACTTCGCGACTGAGCCAACAGATGCATCCGGCATGAACCTCTACGACCTCGAGGCCGGGACGTGGTCTGAGCGAATCATCGAGGCCGCCGAACTTGATCCCGCGAAATTACCCGAACTGCGCCAATCCATCGACGTTGTTGGCTACGTTCTGCCCCAGGTTGCTCCTGAAATCGGGGTTGTGCCCGGCACGCCGGTTGTGATCGGTGGGGGCGATGGGATGTGCGCGGCTGTTGGAGCGGGAGTGGTGCGCGAAGGGACGGCATATAACTATGTCGGATCTTCGTCGTGGATCGCGTTGGCGACCAAACAGCCGATTTTTGATCCCGACTACAGGACGTTTACCTGGGCGCATCTCGTTCCAGGGATGTTCAGCCCGTGTGGCACGATGCAAATGGCGGGTGGCTCGTACCAGTGGGCCCGCGACCAGTTATGCTCAATTGAACAACAGGCCGCTCAATCGTTGGGCATCAGCCCGTATGAGCTGATGAATATTAGCGCCGAAAAATCGCCCCCAGGTGCTAACGGGTTAATCTTCCTGCCTTATCTACTCGGCGAACGCAGCCCACGCTGGAATCCCCGTGCTCGCGGTGCCTTTGTCGGATTGACCGTTCGCCATACGCGCGCCGATATGGTTCGGGCGGTGCTGGAAGGCATTACGATGAACCTACGCGTCATTCTGGACGCGTTCACGGCGCAAGGCGCGCAGATCAGTGACATGCGCGTGATAGGTGGTGGCGCACGCGGGCGTTTCTGGAACCAGATGATGGCCGATATCTACGGCATTCCGGTACACCGCCTCGCGATTCTTCAGGAGGCCACTTCGATGGGCGCAGCTGTGGCAGGTGGTGTCGGAGTGGGGCTGTATCCCGATTTCTCAATGAGCGAGACGATGAATGAAATCGCGGAGACTTTTGAACCCGATCCGCTGTCGCAGTCAGTTTACGAGCGGATTTATCCGATTTTTGAGGCGGCGTACCACGCTTTAGTACCGATCTACGATATGTTTGCCGAGGCAGCTCTGTGACCATTCAAACGGTCACCTGCCCGATTGCCGTCGACGAAGTGCGGCTGGCGGACGCGCACGCTCACGTATGGATCGAACCACCAGAAGGTGTCGCTTCTGAGGCTGCACTCAGGCTCCATGACGCCGAGGCGATCCGGGCAGAACTAAACGACTTTTATTCGGCGGGCGGAACGACCCTGATCGATTGCCAGCCGGGCGGCTGCGGCCGGGATGGGAACCGGTTGGCTGAACTGGCGCGCGCAACCGGCGTGCATATCACTGCGTCCACCGGCTTCCACCTGCAAAAATACTACCCCCCGGAGCACTGGCTGTGGTCAGCTTCGGCTGAAGAAGCTGCGTCGT
>CBINGT010000640.1:0-1634 GCA_966250245.1 uncultured Anaerolineae bacterium | reverse complement strand
GCAGACGCCCTCAACCCGCCGCCAACGACTCGGGCAGCGCAGCGCCCGGCACAACGCGATAGATCCGGTCATAATACACCGACTCAGGCGGACACTCCTCACCCTCAGGCGTCGCGTAGTCGATGCAGCCCGGCGCCTCGTACACGATCTCGAGCAGCCCCATCTCGGCCATGCGCTCGAACTTTTGCAGCCCCGGCGCGTTCCCGGCGGTCATCATGCCGGTGGCCGGATCGGCCTGGAAATCCCCGTAGATCGAGCGCTCGAACGCGCCGACGATCACGTACTCGACCTCGTAGTAGTTCAGCAGGTCCCACGCCGCGCGGATCGCGTCGCCCAGCGCGGGCTGTTGCGGCGTGCTGACTGCGCTCGGCAGCCCGGTCGCCGGATCCATTCCCACCACCGGCTCCGGCAGCGTGTAGATCGCGGCGACGTTGTTCTCGCGCGTCTGCACCAGCAGCGGCAGGCTGTCCAATCCGCGTTGCTGCGTCTGGTGCCAGCGCCAGCCGAGGACGGTCGGCAGCCCGGTGTTGATGCTGATCCGCCCGGTCCAGCCATACTCCGACGGGAAGCGCCGCCCCTCAAGAATGACCGGCGTGCCCTCGACGTTCTGTTGCAGCCAGCGGATCATGCGGTAATCGCCCTCAAGCGGGAACAACGCGTTCCCCTCGTAGTGGCGCGCGTGTTTCATGTATTCCATGCCGTCGAGCGTGAGCGGCGTCTCGGCCTTATTGAAACGGTCCTCGAAGCGCGCCCGCGTCGCCATGATTGGATACAGCAACCCGATCGCCAGCAACAGGCCGAGCGCGCCTTGCCACAGCGCGCGCAGCGGCAGCGCCCAGCGGTGCGTGACGCGCAGCATCCACGCCAGCGCCACGCCGCCCGTAATGCTCAGCAGGAACCACACCTGCAAATAGAACTTGAAGACGGTGTTCTGCCGTCCGATGTCGCCGTCGAGCACGACCAGCTCCACGCCGAGCGAGATCGACAGCGCCAGCACGATCAGCGCATACAGCGCGCGGATCATCGGCGCCTGCCCCGGCAGGAAGAACATCACCGTCGCCCAGGCGATCAGCGGCACGACCAACTGCGCCACCGGCACCTCGCGCACGCCGTAGACGATCGAGAACAGCACAATCGCCGCCAGCACCCCCACCACGCCGAGCACCGGCACCGCCAGCCCGGTCAGGTCTCGCACGCGATAGCGCCGCAGCCAGCGCGCGGTCTGCCACACCAGGAACGAGATCGTGATGAAGATGAAAATGCCGTGAATGTACAGATAGGCCCACAGCGGCGTGGTTTCCGCTTCCCACGGCTTGATCGAGCTATACGGCGTGGCAAACGTGCTGGCGAACGGCGCCGCCACGCCAAACACGATCGCCACAAACAGCGCGACACGCCCCAGCCAGCCGGTCAAGCGCGGGCGATCCAGCCGGGCGCGCAGCGCGATCAACGCGGCGGCGTACATCACCACGCCGACCGCCAACCCGCCCAGGCTCCACACGATGACGCTGCCGGGCGTCACAGTCGGGTCGATCAGCGTCTCACCGATACGCAGGCCGCGTTCTAACTGCTGATCCGCCTGCATCCGCCGCACGAGGTAGAAGATCACCCGCGCCAGCGCGCCGAGCGGGATC
>CBINGT010000639.1:0-1646 GCA_966250245.1 uncultured Anaerolineae bacterium | reverse complement strand
GAGCGACGATCGTCATCGCGCCGTTGAGCGTGGAGTTCATCCCCTGCACGCGCCCCAGTTCCTCGTGCGGGACCATCAGCGAGGTCGAGGCGTTCATGGCAGGGTAGTGGAAGACGCCGCCCGTCGCGCGCGCCAGCATCGCGAGGTAGATGATCCAGGGGCGCGCCTCGCCCGCCGCGAACACGACGATCAGCCCTAGGGTGACGAGTGCGATCGAACTGTCCGCGATGAGCATCACGCGGCGACGGTTCCAGCGGTCGATGAGCGGCCCGGCGATCGGGCTGAGGAACACGTTCGGCAACAGCGCGATCAGCGAGGCGGTAGCGAGGACGGACGCTGACCCGGTGGTGCGAGTCAGCCACCACACCAGCGCGAACTGGACCAGTTGGCTGCCCAGGAGGGAGAATGCCTGCCCAATCCATAACGTGAAGAATGGACGCTTCCAGTCCATGCTGGCCCCTCGCGCGCGTGCGCTCTGAACCGGACGGGATGTGATTTTCCGCATACATAATGCGCGATGTAGGGAGCGAAGTCAATATTTTGGTCACAAATAAACCCATGTGCTAGCGCCGCCGTTTGACGTCATCCGGGCGCAGACGCACAACAGCCGGGGTCCAGTCCCCCCGGCTGCTGTGTGGAACTTTCTCACCCGCGTGCTGAACGGGTTGGCGCTGTCTGTTTGCTAAGTTATCCGCTGTGCTCGCAAGTCACCGGCATCGCTTGCGGTGCGGAACCTCACCCCTTAACCCCGGCCCCTTTTCCCCTCTCCGTAAACGGAGAGGGGCCAGGGGTGAGGTTTTCCCCCGCGACTACCTGGGACGCAGCGTGACAATGTACCCACACTCTACGAGGGTGTCTTAAAGCTTTCCTTGATTTATATCAAGTCGAACAGCGTAAACGCGGCGAACTTGCCGCGCGGGGTAGGGGGCGCGAAGTGGGAGTGCACGCCACGCGCTATCCCTGCATCCTCACCTCTTTTATAATGGCGCACGATGATCCTGGTCCGCCACGCAACGCCCGGATGTGCGTCACTTTCCGTCGAAGGTGATCTGATGCAACCCCTGCGAAGCTCCACCTCTACTCTGCGCCTGCCGCGCCAGAACGCGGCGCTGGTGCTTGCGCTGTTCGCGGCGCTCGTGATCGCGTTCCTGGTCGGGCCGTGGCCGGGCGGCGACGATTGGGAGACGTTTCACGGCGCGGCGCGACGCGTCCTCTCCGGTGAGTCGCTGTACGAGACGCGCATCACGCACGCGTATTATTCCAATCCCCCCTGGCTGGCGGTGCTGTTTGTGCCGCTGGGCGTGCTGCCGTTTAAGCTCGGCTGGGCGATCCTGTCGGCGGCGTCGTTGGGCGCGGCGCTGCTTCTGCTGCATCGCTGGCAGCCGCGTGCGGGGATCGTCAAGCCGGTGCTGGTGTTGCTCTCCCCGCCGATGATCTACATCCTGATGCACGGGCAGATCGACGTGCTGGTGATCAGCGGCGTATGGCTCCCCGCGCAGTATTGGGCGATCGTGGCGCTGACCAAGCCGCAGGTCGCGATCGGCCTGATCGCCGGAGTGCCGCGCGCCCAGTGGATTCGCGCCGGACTGCTGACGCTCGGGCTGGTGGCGCTGTCGCTGCTTGTGTTTGGAAACTGGATCGCGGCG
>CBINGT010000638.1:0-1661 GCA_966250245.1 uncultured Anaerolineae bacterium | reverse complement strand
GCAGTTGCCCCGTCGACAGGATGACGGTTTCTGCCACGTCGCGCGCCACGTTGCTGAGGTTGCGCTCGCTGAGGAAAATGTTCGTGTCGTTGCGAATCGGCGAGTAGATGACGGCCAGCACAAAGACAATGATCAGCCCGAAGAAGCTCTGGAATCGCAGGATAAATCCGAGCCCCTGCCGGAAGGTTCGCCGCGCCTGGGAGAGGGCGCTGCCGCCGGAAGTGGTTATCGTCGTACCCATAGGCTATTTCCCCGTTTCTCCTGGTTGATCATCATGATTGCCATTGGTGAAGCGGGTTGCCGCTTCCATGATCGCAGTCTGATCAAACTCACCCCGCGCAAACTCGGCGGTCAGCCGCCCGTCGCACAGCACGTAAATACGGTCCGACACGGCGAGCAACTCCGGCAGCTCGCTTGACACCAGCAAGAAGCCTGTTCCCTGTTTCGCCAGTTCCCCGATCAGGTTGTAGACTTCCGCCTTCGCGCCGACGTCGATGCCGCGTGTGGGCTCGTCCAGCAGAAACAGCTTGATATGCGCCATCAGGAACTTCGCGATCACCACCTTCTGCTGGTTCCCGCCGCTGAGGTTTGCCACCATCGTGCTGATGCTCGGCGTCTTGATATTCAGATCGCTGACCACTCGCGAAACTGCTTTGCGCTCGGCTGGCTGGTTGATGATGTTGAGGAAGTAAAGGAACTCGCGCAGCGCGGCGAGCGTCGCGTTTTCGGTGACCGTCTGCCCGAGCACCAGGCTCTGCCCCTTACGATCTTCCGCGATCAGGCCGATCCCCTGTTCGATCGCTTCCTTCGGCGACTTGATGCGCATTTCCTTACCATCGAACCAGATCGACCCGCGAATCTGGCTCTGCGGGTACACGCCGAAGATCGTTTCAAGAAGTTGCGTGCGGCCTGCGCCCATCAGCCCGGCGAGGCCGACGATCTCACCCTGCCGGACTTCGAGCGAAATGTCGTCGAGAATCCTGGTTCGCCCGGCGCGCAGGCTGAGGTTTTTCACGCGCAGCACCGTTTCTCCAATCGGCGCGTCCAGCTTTGGATACAGCACGTCGAGATTGCGCCCGACCATCAGGTTAATTAACTGCCGCCGCGTCATATCCTTCGTCAGCGCGGACCCGACGACGCGGCCATCCCGCAGCACGGTGATGCGGTCGGCAATCGAGAAGATTTCATCCAGCCGGTGCGAAATGTAGATGACGGCGACGTTTCGCTCGCGCAGGGCGCGCGTGACGCCAAACAGGTATTCGACCTCGGCCTCGCTGAGCGCAGACGTCGGCTCGTCCATGATGATGACCCGCGAATTCAGGTTCAGCGCCTTTGCGATCTCGACAAGCTGGCGCTGGCCCACTCGTAGCCGGTTAATGGGGCGGTTGGGGTCGATGTCCAGCCCGAGGTCGGCCATCAGTTTCTGCGCGGTGCGGCGCATGCTGCCTCGGTTCACAATGCCGAACGAGACGTGTTCCCGCCCCAGAAAGATGTTCTCATAGACGGTGAGCTCGGGGACGAGGTTCAGCTCCTGGTGGATCATCACGATCCCGGCGTTTTGCGCGTCGCGCGGGTTGTGAAACTTGACCGGCTCGCCGTTGAGCAGAAGCTGGCCTTCGTAGTCGGTGTACGTGCCGCTCATGATGTTCATCAGCGTGGAC
>CBINGT010000637.1:0-1666 GCA_966250245.1 uncultured Anaerolineae bacterium | reverse complement strand
GACGATGGGCTGTACGAGGCGTATCCGATGCTCGTCCCGCTCAGCTACGCCTACGCGCATCTGGTCGCAGGCCAGGTCGACGAATACCTTGCGCTAGGGTTCGCGGCGGCGCTGTCGATCGGCGCGTTCGGGGCGACGGGCGCGCTCGGTGCGACGCTCTACGACCGGCGGACCGGGCTGGTCGCCGCGCTGCTGCTGGCGCTGACGCCGGTCTTCGTGCGCTGGTGCGGCGCGGGCTATACGGACGTCCCCGCCGGTTTTTTTACGGCGATGGGCGCGCTGTTCGCGTGGCGCTTGCTGCAAGACGGCGAGAGGCGAGACGCTCTGCTCGCCGGGCTGATGGTTGGGCTGGCGGCGTGGACCAAAAATAGCGCGCTGGCGATGAGCGTGTCGCTGGCGGTTGCGGTGGGCTATGGGATGTTGCCGCGTCTGGAAGGCGCGCGCCTGACGGTGCGTCACGCGGCGCTGGCGGCGCTGGGCGTGCTGGTCACCGCTGGGCCGTGGTACGTCCGCAACCTGTCGCTGATCGGGCGTCCGGTTCCGCCGACGGTGTGGGCGGATCGCGCCGAGCCGACGGTGATGAACCTTGTGCCGCTGCTGACGGATCTCGGCCTCGAAGGGTTCTTTCTGCCGGGCGCGGTGATGACGCTCGGCGCAGGGCTGGTGATCCTCGAAGCATTCCGCCTGCCCGGTCCGCAGCGGGACAGCGCGCGCGTGTTGTGGATCTTCGCGCTACCGTTCGCGGCGGCGTGGTGGCGGCTGGCGTCGTATGAGCTGCGCTTCCTGATGACGATCCTGCCGCTGGCGGCGGTGATGGGCGCGCGCGGCGTGATGCGCCTGGGCCACTGGCTCCCCCAGTTGCAGGGCGAGCAGATGCGCCGGACGGCGATGGTGGCGGGCGCGGCGCTGCTGATCGCGCTGGCGCTTCCGGCGGCGCGGAAGTCGGTGCAGTTCAAGGGCGAGATTCTGCGCGATCCGCTGATGGACGACGCCGAGCGGCACCGCGTCACGCTGGGCGCTGTATATGACGTGGCGCGCTACCTCGACAGCCTGCCCGCCGAGGGGACGATCCTCAGCGACACTTACTTTCTGCCGTTCCACGTCCACAGCGCGCAGGTGGTGGTTGGCGGCTTGCCCCGGCGCGACGTGCTGGCGCGCTACAGTTATTTAGTGCTGTCACCCGGCAGCCCGCTCCCCGGCGCGATGACGGCGGACGACGCCGCGCTGCTGGTAGACATGGACGGCTATCGCGTGTACCGCGTGACCTACACTCCCGACTCATGATCCCTGACTGGCTGGCTCCGATGATCGCGCTCGCCCCGCTGGCGGCGTGGATGTTCCTGGCCGTGGGCATTCCGTGGGCGCTGGCGCTGCTGCCGCGCGGGCTCTGGCGCGAGCGCACGATCGTGATCGCCGTGGGGATGGCGCTGGGGCCGCTCGGCTATACGGCGGTGATGGCGCTGCTCGGCGCGGCTGGCGCGCTGCGACTGGCGCCGACGCTGGCGGGATCGTCGCTGGTCGCGCTGGCGGGCGCGGCGATCGCCCTGTGGCGCTGGCGGCGCGGGGAAGCGGGCGAGCACGTCCCAGCGCGGGACGCCGACCGTCGCTGGGGCGCGGGGGAATGGCTGCTGGTCGCGGCGATTGCGCTGGTGACGCTGGCGACGAT
>CBINGT010000636.1:0-1675 GCA_966250245.1 uncultured Anaerolineae bacterium | reverse complement strand
CGAGCCAGGTGTGCAGCGCCAGCATCAGGGCCATGCCTCGCTGCGTGCCCACCAGCCACACGAACCACGTGCCCGGATAGAGCAGCGCGGAGTGGGGGTTGCCCACGAAGGGATGGCCGATGAACTGGTGCGGATTCCACAGCGGCAGCGTCCCGGCGCGGACCAGCCGCCCGGTCGCTTCATTGAGCGGGTAAAACATGGAAACGAGGTCGCTGCCGTTCAGCGCCTCGCCGGGGATAAGGGGAAGCAGTGCGGGCCGCAAAAAGACGAGCGTCAACAGCGCCAGGATCAGCGGCACCAGCCACGGCCTGCGCTCGAAAGCGTCTTCCACTGGCGTCCCTCGCGGTTGGGCGCGCTAGCTGCCGAGCAGCTTGCGCTTGGCGGCCTCAAACTCGTCGTCGCTGAGATGACCGTCGTGATGCAGCCGGGCGAGCCGCTCCAGCCGGGCCACGAGATCTTCTTCTGCGCTCGGCGTGCTGGCGGCCTGCGCTGCGCGCACCTGGGCTTTCAACTGGGCAATATACGGTTCGACCAGCGAGAACGATTTTTGATCGATAAAGAAATGATAGGGGTGGGCCTGCTGCGCTTCCTGGTCAAAAAGGAATGAGAGCGTCGTCTCGCTAAAGGGCATCGGATGCGTGCGCGTGTTGACCCACAGACAGGGGATTGGGCGCTGCTCGTGCCGGTACACGTCGAGGTCGGTGATTTCGTCATAGCGGCAGCTTGCCGGGCCGAAGACGTGAATGAACACCAGCCGCGAGTCCAGCGCGACCAGCGCGCCATGCTCCGTCAGCGAAAGCTCCACGGTTTGCATCCGCTGCCAGTCTGGCCGGGGATTCTGATTTTGAACGCAGAACAACACTTGTTCGCCTGGCTGCACAAGGGAGTCAAAGGTCTCCCGGTCGCTGCCGCGCAAGACCTCGACGCCGCCCACTGCCGTCGTCATTGTGTGCGCCACCTTTCCATGCGGTCCGTTACAAAGCCAACCGGTCCCCACGCACCGCATAACCTGGGGAGTGGTTGTCCCCCATTATACGGGCTAAGCGCGAACGGGACATCAGTCGTTTGGCGGATGCTGGTTTGCCTCGACGGTTCGCTGCAGGCCGAGGATCAGCGCCTCTTTCTGTTCGTCGGTGAGGCGCGCCCCCGGGTTCCCCAGACGATAGGTGCCGGGCGGCATGGCGCCGCTGCGGATCTCGTCCGCGATCAGCTCGGGCAGCGGCTTGGGCGCGAACGGCTCGTCCGGGTCGACTGCGACGGCGTGCCGGTCCCACTCTGAGAAGTTGAGCGCCTCGCGCCCTTCGATCACGTCATACGCCAGCACCCACGAGATCGGCGCGATCCGCGCGTACCACGGCCACTCCGTCTCGTTGCTGTGACAGTCGTAGCACGCCTGGACCGTCAGCGCCCGCGTCTCCGGCGAGTCCCAGACCGGCTCGCGCACGACGGGCGGGTTATCGGGCAGGGCGGGGAAAAGCTGGATCGCTGCCGCGACAAGCAGCACGATTCCGGCGTTGATGAGCAGCGTCCGCTGCCACCAGCGGCGATCCGGCTGCGCGGGAAGGCGGGTCGGGAACAGGCGACGCACAACAGGTCCTTTCCGATATGTGACAGAGCAGGTGAGGCTGCTCCCATTATAGAGGGTTCGCCGCGAAATGGGAGCGCGGGCGACAGA
>CBINGT010000635.1:0-1678 GCA_966250245.1 uncultured Anaerolineae bacterium | reverse complement strand
ATGGGACGGCTGGACGTGATCGACCTCGACTCGGTGCAGATGCTGTGGGTTCTGCGGCGGATGCGCGACGAGGGGATTTACCTCGACGGGCGCCCGATCAAGTTCCCGCCGAAGCTGTTTCTGGGCGCGGCAGCGTCGCCGTTCGCTTCGCGACCGGAATTCCAGGCCATCCGCGAGCAGAAGAAGGTCAACGCCGGGGCGCAGTTTTTTCAGACCAACTGCGTGTTCGATCTGGACGGCTTCGAGGTGTGGCTGAACGCGCTGGCGAAGCGCGACGTGCTCGATAAGGTGTACATTCTGGCCGGGATCGCGCCGCTCAAGTCATACAAGATGGCGCGCTACATGCACGACAAGATCCCCGGCGTGACGATCCCGGAGCGGTTGCTGCGCCGGATGGAAGCGGCGGGCGACGGCGCAGAGGAAGAGGGCGTCGCGATTGCGCTGGAGCTGATCGAGGGCGTGCGGGCGTTGCAGGGCGTGAACGGCGTGCACCTGATGGCGGTCGGGTGGGAAGAGATCGTCCCGCGCATCGTGCAGGAAGCCGGGCTGGTCCCGAGCGAAACTGCGGCGCCCATCGCCTGACTGACAGCGAGCAACCATCCACGAGCCACGCGCCTTCCATGCTGGCTCGTTTTTCATGTGGCGGACGCAACTTCTGTTGCCCGCCGGGTTTATGGTAAGCAGGGCGCGCGTGTGCGCCCCTGCACCTTTGCCCGCAAGAAGGAAGACACGTGTCTCAGCAAGCCCAAGACGTCATCCTGGCGATCGACAACGGCACGCAGAGCGTTCGCGCGCTGCTGATCGATCCCGAAGGGAACATCCTCGCCAAGTCCCGTGTGCCGATTGAGGCGTATTACTCCGAGCAGCCGGGGTGGGCGGAACAGCAGCCGGAGTATTTCTGGACCTCGCTCTGCCAGGCGTGCCAGCAGCTCTGGCAGCAGACGGACATCCCGAAAGCCGCGCTCAAAGGCGTCACGATCACGACGCAGCGGGCGACGGTTATCAACCTCGATCGCGAGGGAAAGCCGTTGCGCCCAGCGATAATCTGGCTGGATCAGCGGCGCACTAAGGGCGTGAAGCCGGTCGGCGGGCTGTGGGGGCTGGCGTTTCGTGCGGTTCGAATGGCGGGAACGGTCGCTTATTTTCAGGCCGAGGCCGAGGCGAACTGGATCCACCGCCACCAGCCGGAAATCTGGGAGCGCACGGCCAAGTATCTGCTGCTTTCGGGCTATCTGACCTATCGCCTTACGGGCCGGTATGTCGATTCGGCCGGTTCGCAGGTGGCGTACATTCCGTTTGACTATAAGCGGCTGCGCTGGGCGGGTAAGCGTGACTGGAAGTGGCAGGCGCTGCCGGTGACGCGCGACCAACTGCCGGAGCTGGTCCCCCCGACGGGGCAGCTCGGGGAGATCACGCGCGAGGCGGCGGACGCGACGGGCATTCCGGCAGGGCTGCCGGTGATCGCGGCGGCGGCGGACAAGGCGTGCGAGGTGCTCGGCTCCGGCTGCGTCGAGCCGCACATCGGCTGCCTGAGTTACGGCACGACTGCGACGATCAACACGACCCACCGGCGCTACATCGAAGTCATCCCGCTGATCCCGCCGTATCCTGCGGCGTTGCCCGGCGCGTACAACCTTGAGATTTCGATTTATCGCGGCTTCTGGATGGTGAGCTGGTT
>CBINGT010000634.1:0-1711 GCA_966250245.1 uncultured Anaerolineae bacterium | reverse complement strand
CGCGGCCGCCCGGAGCGCCGCCAGGACTATCTGCAGGTGATGGACCGCGAAACGCTGCGGCTAGAGCGGCTGATCAAAGACCTGCTGGACCTGTCGCGCGTGCAAAGCGAGCAGCGCGCCGAAAAACCGCGCCGCCGCGAGCCGATCAACCTGCACGACACGATCGACACGGTCTTGCAGGACAACCGCGCCTGGGCTGAACGGCAGCAGACCGGGCTGGCGCACGAGGCTGAGCATGTGCCGCTGCCGTGGATCATGGGCGATCCAGATCAGATCGTGCGCGCGCTGACCAATCTGGTCGCCAACGCGCTGAACTACACGCCAGAAAAGGGCAAGGTGACCGTTCGTACCCGCGCTGAGGGGCCAGAGCAGGCGCCAGCGGAATGGGTTATCATTGAAGTAGCCGATACCGGCATCGGGATTCCCGAAGCCGACTTACCGAATATTTTCGAGCGTTTCTACCGGGGGGCCAACGTCGACCCGTCGAGTCCAGGCACTGGTCTGGGGCTGGCGATCATCAAGGAGATCGTCGAGCTACACGGCGGGGCCATCGAAGTAGAAAGCCAGGAAGGAGTTGGCAGCACGTTCCGGCTACGCCTGCCGGCGATTACGTCGCGTGGGGGTACTGTTTAGCAAAGAGAGTGGGGTAGGATGAAGGCGACGATCCTTGTCGTCGAAGACGACATGCATTTGATGGAAGGGATTCGAGATATCCTCGAGATAAACGATTACAACGTCCTGACGGCCACTCATGGGAAAGCGGGGTTGGAAGTCCTCGCCCAGCAGCCGGTGCCACCCGATCTGATCGTGTCGGACATCATGATGCCGTACATGAACGGGTACGAATTCTTCGAGGCGGTCCGCGCGCAGAGCGCCTGGATTACGATCCCGTTCATTTTTCTGACCGCGAAAGGCGAGCGCGACGACATCCATCGCGGCAAGCGCATGGGTGCGGAAGATTATGTCGTCAAGCCGTTCAGCGCGGACGATCTGCTGGTCGCCGTTTCGGCCAAGCTCGATCGCAAGCGCCAGCTTGACGCAGCCGCGCAGAACGAGATCGCCGAGATCAAGCGCAACATCCTGAACATTCTCAATCACGAGATGCGCACGCCGCTAACCTACGTCGTCGCCTACGCGGACATGCTCAATCGTGACGCGCCGGATCTCGGGCTGAACGAAATGCGCAGCTTTCTGCGCGGGATCAACGCCGGGGCTAATCGCCTGCGCCGGCTGGTCGAGTCGTTTATCCTGCTGGTCGAGCTCGAGACGGGCGAGGCCGAAAAAGCGTTCGCCATCCGCAGCCACCCGATGCAGGATTTCTCGGTCGTGCTGCATAACGTCCGCACGAAGTACACCGACATCGCGGCGGAGAGCGGCGTTCGGCTGGAGCTTAACGCGCCAGATGAGCTGCCGCCGGTGATCGCGGACCACGAATATCTGTCGGCGGCGGTCGAGTGCCTGGTGGACAACGCGATCAAGTTCACCGAGCAACCGGGCCGCACAGTGACCGTCCGCATTGCCCCGAGTAGCGAGGGCGGCGTCGAGATCGCGGTGTGCGACGAGGGGCGCGGCATCCCCCAGCACGAGCTTGACCACATCTTCGAGTCGTTCTATCAGATCGATCGTCAGAAGTATGAAGATCAGGGCGCAGGCTCCGGGCTGGCGATCGTGAAGGCGGTCGTCGGGCTGCACCGGGGTACAATTGACGTCA
>CBINGT010000633.1:0-1713 GCA_966250245.1 uncultured Anaerolineae bacterium | reverse complement strand
CGCCGCGGCGATCGCCCGGCAGATCGTCCAGATGAAGCTGTACGAGCGCCTGCCACCGCTGACGCTGCTGAATGTCAACATCCCGCCGCTGCCGCTGGAGGAGATTCGCGGCTTCAAGATCACCCGCCAGGGCTTGCGCCAGTACAACGACGAGCTGGTCGAGCGGGTTGATCCTTCTGGCCGCCCATACTACTGGATCGGGGGTGGGGTGCCGACCGGCGACGTGACGGAAGAAGGCACCGACCTGTGGGCGACCGATCGGGGCTATGTGTCGATCACGCCGATTCACCTCGACATGACGGCTTATGCGGTGATGCAGGAGATGGAAGCCTGGGGTTTGGGCGAGGTGATGCCCGAAGCCTGATCGCGCTAACTTCGGCCTTGTTCGGGCCGGGTTGCTATGATACAATGCTCCGCCGGGCCGCCGCCTGATGACGCCATATCTGGTGTCGGCGGCCCGAAAAACACATATCGGGACCTCGCGTGTGTTGTCCGGCGTTCGCCGGATTTCGGCGAGGGTTGAACGATATGAACGTCTAAACACAGCCAGGAGGATATTCCACCATGCCAGCAGTCTCCATGAAGGCTCTGTTGGAGACGGGCGTCCACTTCGGCCACCGCGCGCGCAAGTGGAACCCCAAGATGAAGCCGTACATCTTCACAGAACGTAACGGCATTCACATCATCGACCTGCAGCAGACGATCGTTTACATCGACGAAATCTACGCGCTGGTGCGCGAGATCGTCGCCGATGGCGGCACGGTCCTGTTCGTCGGCACGAAGCGCCAGGCGCAGGAAACCATCGCGCAGGAAGCGACGCGCTGCAGCATGCCTTATGTCAACCAGCGGTGGCTGGGTGGCACGCTCACCAACTGGCGTACGGTCCGCGAGCGTCTGGAGACGATGAAGCGGCTCGAGCGCATGCGTGAAGAAGGCGCCTTTGACCGCCTGACGAAGAAAGAGCAGATGCTGCTCGACCGCAAGATCGAAAAGCTGCAACTGCGCTTTGGCGGCATGCGCAATATGACGCGCCTGCCTGACGCGCTGTTCGTGGTGGATGTCCGCCGCGAAGTGACCGCGGTCAAGGAAGCCAATATCCTGAAGATCCCGGTGATCGCGCTGGTCGACACCAACTGCGATCCAGACCCGATTGATTACGTCATCCCGGCCAACGACGATGCGATCCGCGCTATTCGTCTGCTGACCAGCAAGATTGCGGATGCGGTCCTCGAAGGTATCGCGCTGCGCAAGACTCGCATCGACGACGAAGAGCTGGCTGAAGAAGATGTCGATTTCGTTTCGGCGATGTCCGACGTGGACACCGACGAGGCGTACCTCGGCGAAGCGACGCTGGCGAAGCTGCGTAGCGGCGACTTCAGCTTTGGCGACGATGACGATGACGACTTGGGCGACGACGAGTACGAAGAGAGCGAGGAAGAGTAACGAATGGCCCAGATTACGGCTCAGATGGTCAAGGAACTGCGTGAGCTGACCGGCGTCGGCCCGCTGGATTGCAAGAACGCGCTCGAGCAGTTTGACGGCGACCTGCAGAAGGCAGCCGAATACCTGCGTGAAAAGGGGCTTGCCAAGGCCGAGAAGAAGGCCGGGCGCGCGACCAACGAAGGCATCGTTTACGCCTACATTCATCACAACAATCGCCTGGGCGTGCTGCTTGAGCTGAAGTGCGAGACGGACTTCGTCGCGCGGACCGAG
>CBINGT010000632.1:0-1715 GCA_966250245.1 uncultured Anaerolineae bacterium | reverse complement strand
CTCACGCAGCGCCTGAACTTCCGCCTCGGTCAGATCCCGGACGCGCGTATCCGCGCTGATGCCGGTCGCTTCCAGGATCGCTTTGCTGCGGGTCGGCCCAATACCGTAGATGTAGGTGAGTCCGACTTCGACGCGCTTGTTGCGCGGGAGGTCAACACCTTCGATACGTGCCATATACGGGTAATCTCCTCGTACTGCGGCGTGAAAAATCGCCGGACGGAGCAACTATTCTAGCGAAAACAAGCGGCCTTGACCAGGGTTAACTTCCGGTCAATAGGTGGCGCTCCCAGCCGAAAACCTCGCCTAGAGCGCCGTCAGAATCAACGGCGGTCCATCGGGCGTGATCGCGATCGTGTGTTCGAAGTGCGCGCACAGCGATCCGTCCCGTGTGACGACCGTCCAGTGATCGTCGAGCATCATGGTTTCCGGGCGTCCCATGTTCACCATCGGTTCGATTGCGAACGTGAGGCCAGGGACCAGCTTGACGCTCTGCCAGCCGCGTATCCGTGGGCGGCCTGTGGGCCACCAATTCGGAACCTGCGGCTCCTCGTGCATGTTACGCCCGACGCCATGGCCCGTGTACTCGCGCACGACGCTATAGCCGTGGCTTTCGACGAACGCCTGTATCGCGCGCGAGATGTCGCTGACTTCGTTCCCAGCGCGCGCCTTGTCGATCCCGATCTGGAGCGCCTGCTCGGTGATTTCCAGCAGCCGCTGCGCCTCGGGCGAGATCTTGCCGACGCCAACCGTCAGCGCGGAGTCTCCCACATACCCGTTGTAGATGGCGCCGCAGTCCAGGCTGACGATGTCACCTTCCTGCAGGATGCGGTCCGGGCGCGGGATGCCGTGCACCAGTTCCTCGTTGATCGAGATGGTCGCGGTCCCAGGGAAGGGGTGCGGGCTGCCAGGCGGATAGCCCAGAAACGCCGCGGTCGCGCCATGCTTCTTGATCACGTCGGCGGCGATTGCATCCAGCTCTGCCGTGCTGATGCCCGGCTGGACGGCCTCGCGCATCGCGTGGAGCGCCAGGGCCGTGATGCGCCCGGCCTCGCGCATGATGATCAGTTCTTCAGGCGTTTTCGGTATCGGTGCCATCAGCGTCTTTCAAAGTCACGCCCGCTCAGTAGCGGGCAGCATGGGCGCCTGAGGCTTTGACCGCAGGCGCCCGCTGGATTCACTTGACTTAACGGATAAACCCGTCGTAGTTGCGCATGACAAGCTGCGCTTCGAGCTGGCGCATGGTGTCGATCACCACGCCCACGACGATGATCAGACCGGCGCTGCTGATAACCAGCGCGGGGTTCTGCGCTGCGGTCGAACCAGCCGGTCCGAGCACGATGCGCTGAACAAGCTGCATCACGCCGGGCAGCACCGCGACCGCGCCGAGGAAGAGCGCGCCGACCAGCGTGATCCGGTTCACGATACGGTTGATGTACTCCTGCGTGCGGCGGCCAGGACGGATGCCGGGGATAAACCCGCCGTTCTTCTGCAGGTTTTCGGCCAGGTTCTGGTTCTGGATCATCACGCCGGTGTAGAAGTACGTGAAGCCGACGACCAGCGCGAAGTACAGGAACCAGTAAAAGAACCCTTGCTGGTTGCCGAAGATGTCCTGGATGCGGCGCACCGTGTTGCCAGAGCCAAAGAAGCCCGCGACAATCGCCGGGAAGGTGACGATCGACTGCGCGAAGATCAGCGGGATCATGCCCGCGGTGTTG
>CBINGT010000631.1:0-1723 GCA_966250245.1 uncultured Anaerolineae bacterium | reverse complement strand
GATGCCTGTGGCCGACGATGTGACGCTAGGCGAGGGCGCGCGGGTGATCGACCCGGCGTTGGTCAACCTGTACGGCTGCGCGATCGGTGCAGAAACGACGGTCGGGCCGTTCGTGGAGATTCAGCGGGGAGTGCAGATCGGCGCGCGCTGCAAAATCTCGTCGCATAGCTTCATTTGCACCGGCGTCACCATTGAAGATGGGGTGTTTGTCGGCCACGGCGTGATGTTCACCAACGACCGCTATCCCCGCGCCACGACGCCCGACGGCGAGCTGCAACGCCCCGGCGATTGGGATCTGGTGGAGACGCTCGTCCGGCGGGGCGCGTCGATCGGCACGCACGCAACGATCTTGTGCGGCGTGACGATCGGCGAGGGGGCGATGGTCGCGGCGGGCGCGGTCGTCACCCGCGACGTGCCGCCGTACGCGATTGTCGCCGGAGTGCCCGCGCGGGTCATTGGAGATGTGAGAGAAGCGATGAGCGAGGGAGTAGGGAGTAGGGAATAGGGAACGCCGGCGCCCTGCGTGTTTCCATCACGTGTGCCAGCCAACTGCGCCCGACCGCCGGTCCCGTTTTCGTAGGGGCGGAGCAAGCTCCGCCCGCCGCCTTATGTTCCCGCTCTTTCCGCTAACCGCTAACCGCTGAGTATCGGGAGCCGCTGCTATGCTGCGCCGACTGATCTTCATCCTCACCCTCGCCGCGCTGCTCAGCGCGGCCCTGCCGCGCGCGGACGCGCAAGCCCTGCCGAGCGCGCGCGTTCCCTACGCTCTGCCGGTCTACCGCCAGCCGGACTCCTCCAGCATGATCATCGGCGTGCTGACCGCGCAGGAGCAGCTCGTCCTTGAGGCGCGCAACGCCGATGGAAGCTGGCTGCTCGGCCACAGCGCGGACGGCTCGACGCGCGGCTGGGTGCGCGCTCAACGGGTCACGTTTGAGAACGGGACGACCGCGCTCAGCCTGCCGGTCAGCACCGAGGAGATCTTTCAAGCGTCTGTCCAATCCCTCGCTTCCGAATACCCGCACATCAGCCTGAACTCGTTGCCGGTCATCCCGACGCACTTTGGCCGCGCCGCCGAGATCGCCGCGCAGGGCAGGGCGCTCGGCATGAATCCGAACGTGATCTCGAAGATCGGCGACTGCCTGACGGAAAGCGCGCACTTCCTGCAGCCGTTCTCCGGGGACTCGATCAACCTGGGCGACTATCCGCAGTTAAACGACGTGGTGACGCGGTTCAAGGCGTCATTTGGCGAGGTGAGCTTGGCGGCGTATGATGGGCTGCTGACCACCGCCGTGCTCGACCCGGCGTTTGCCAACCCGCAGTTCTGCCTGCCGGGTGAAACCCCTCTGCGCTGCGAATATCGCGTCCGCAAGCCGGTGATCGCGGTGATCATGTTCGGCGCGCAGGATCTGCTATTCACCCCGCCGCACGAGTTCAACCGCAACCTGCGCCAGATCGTGCACGAGACGATCGCAGCGGGCGTGGTGCCGCTGGTGAGCACGTTCCCCGGCCACAACGGGCAGTGGGAGCGCGCCATCCAGTACAACCAGATCGTCGTGCAGGTCGCGCTGGATTATGACGTGCCGCTGATGAACCTGTTTCGCGCGCTGGAGCCGCTTCCCAACCACGGGCTGACGAGCGATGGCCGCCACCTCACCCCGCCGATTACCCATCCGGCGGACCTGTCGGCGGCGAATCTGTCCCAGGGCTACCCGCTGCGGAATCT
>CBINGT010000630.1:0-1732 GCA_966250245.1 uncultured Anaerolineae bacterium | reverse complement strand
GGGGACCCGACGAAGTTCCACACCGCCGCGTCGATGCAAGCAGAGCTCTGCTCGACGAGCGCCGCCTGCATGACCTTGCTCCTCCAAGCCCAGGCCGAGGGGCTGGGCGCGTGCTGGATGTGCGGGCCGCTGTTCTGCCCGGATGTGGTGCGCGCGGAGCTTTCGCTGCCCGACGACTGGATCGCGCAAGGTCTGCTGACGATTGGTTACCCGGCCGAGACGCGCGAAAAAGACCGGGAACCGCTGGAAACCAGGGTCGTATGGTATTAGACGCTTCTCGACGTGTGGTGGTGTTGGCCGGTGGAGTGGGTGGGGCCAAGCTGGCGTTCGGCATGACGCAGCAGGTCGCGCCGGAGAACCTGGCGATCATCGGCAACGTCGCGGACGATTTCGAGCTATACGGGCTGCACATTTCCCCCGATCTCGACACATTGATGTATACGCTGGCGGGCGTCGCGAACCCGGCGACTGGCTGGGGCGTTGAGGGCGACACGCGGCAGATGCTCGACATGCTGGCGCGCTATGGCGAGGCGGCGTGGTTCGGCCTGGGCGACCGCGACCTGGCGACGCACCTGCTACGAACGATGTGGCTCTCCGAAGGGATGACGCTCACCGAGGTGACGCGGCGGCTAGCGTCCGCGCTGGGGGTGACGTGCCGCTTGCTGCCCGCGACCGACGACCCGCTGCGGACGATGGTCGACACGGCAGAGTATGGGACGCTCGGTTTTCAAGAATATTTTGTGCGCTATCGCTGGCAGCCGCAGGTTCAGAGGGTATGGTTCCAGGCGGAGCATCACTGCGGTGTGACGTCCGCGGTGCGCGAGGCGCTCGAAACGGCTGACCTGATCGTGATCGCGCCGTCGAACCCGGTGCTGTCCATCCAGCCGATCCTGGAAGTGGACGGTTTGCGCGATCTGCTGGTAAATCGGCGCGGGCCGTGTATAGTTGTTAGTCCGTTTGTCGCGGGTAAGGCCGTGAAAGGCCCTGCCGACAAGTTGATGCGCGAGCTGTCGCTGGAAATTTCCCCGCGCGGCGTCGCGCGTTACTACGCTGGCCTGATCGACGGGCTGGTGATCGACGAAGCAGATGCCAGTACTCCCCAGCCGGATGACGTTCCGGTGCTGGTCACACAGACTTTAATGCTGACGGCCGAAGATAAGGCGCGCCTGGCGGGGGAGGTGCTGGACTTTGGAGGAAACCTGACAGAATGAACGTGTGGGCGATTGTACCGGTAAAGCCGCTGAATCGGGCAAAGAGTCGTTTGGCCGAAGTTTTGTCGCCGGAAGAGCGTGAGCAGCTTGCGACGGGGATGCTGGAGCGAACGATCCGCTTGCTGTTGCCGATGCCTGAGATTCAGGGCGTGCTGGTGATCAGCCGCGATACAAAGGCGCTGGCGTTGGTGCGCGATCTTGGTGCGCAGACCGTGCAGGAGAGCGGCAATCCTGAACTGAACAAGGCGCTTTACCGCGCGACGAGCGCGCTTCCGGGGTTCGGTGCGGGGGCCGTGCTGGTCGTTCCGGCGGACCTGCCGCTGTTGCAGGCAGAGGATGTCGCGTCGATCGTGACGCTGGGCCGCTATCCGCGTACGGTGGTGCTGGCGCCGGATCGCCGTGAGGAAGGCACCAATCTGTTATTTGTGCGCCCGCCGGGGCTGATCCCATACGCATTTGGCGGACCGAGCTTCGAGGAGCATCAACGCCTGGCGCGCGAGGCCGGCGCGACGCTGCATATT
>CBINGT010000629.1:0-1732 GCA_966250245.1 uncultured Anaerolineae bacterium | reverse complement strand
GCGCCGAGTTCCGCGAGGTTTGCCACCTGCAGTCTGTGCTGGTACGTCCCCGGCGCCTCACGCAGCAAACGCTGCATCAGCGGGTGATTCGGCTGCATTAACTCGGCGAGCTTCAGACTGGTGGGGATATTGAGGACGTATCCAACAAAGTACAGCCCGACCAGCGCGAACGCCGCCGACAGCAGTCCGTTCACAATCGACCCGCCGACCTGCGCCGCCAGCGCGACCACGTCGGGATCCGTTTCGCGGCCGAGATCGAACACCACGGCGACCGCCGCACTCGCGAGCCCGACCACACCGCCCGCCACGAAATAAGCGTTAAGGCGCTCGGTTCGCCCCAGCGCCAGCACGCCGAGCACGCCGCCAAACCCGATCAGAACCGTATGTTCCAGCGAGTAATCGGACATATAGCCGACCAGCGACGCGAGCGACACAATCGCCATGATGGCAAGCTGCGGCCCGACGAGGGTGGTGATCAGAAACGCGAGCGCCGCCGCCGGGAAGTAGTACGGGCGAATCGCGTCCCCGGTATAGACCGCGCGCGCGCCAACCAGAAAGAGCAGAAACAGCGCACCGAGCGTGATCATAAACGTCGGGCTGCTGTAGACGTACATGTAAAAGCGCCGGATGTAGACGCCGAGAAACGTCGAAACCAGCCCCATCGCCAGCAGCGCCGAGGTGAAACGCGTCATCCGCCGCTCGCTCACTTCGAGCAAGCCGAACTGCTCCAACGCCTCGATGTGCGCCGCCGTAGCGATCTCGCCTTCTCGGATGATGATCTGCCCGCGCACAAACGTGCGGACCTCAACCGGAACGTTCTGCGCCGCTTCCGCCTGCGCCTGCCGCGTCAACTCGTCGTTGTAGTACGAATTCACCCGCAGCAAGTCGCTGACGATCGCCTGGATGATGCGCGTTTCGGCCTCGCTGAACGACGCGCTGATCAGGTTTGTCAGCCCTTCGCGCCGCGCCTGGATGTTGTCTTCCCGCACTTCGTCGCTCATGACGCGTTCCAGCAGGTGGACGATCTGCGTGGCAATCGCGCGCCATGCCGTGTCATCTTCGATCATCAGGATCGCATCGACCACCGGCGGATCGAGCGAGAGCGCGGAGATCGCGGCGATGTCTTCGCGCTGCTGGTCGATGGTCGCGAAGTCGTCGTAGCGGACGTTTTCGATAAAGTCGAGGATGTCACGCGCAAGCTGCACCTGCTCGCGCATTATATTAAGGTCAGGCGGATCGTAGATCGGGCGAACGGCGGCGGCTTCCGCGTCGCGCCGGGCCTGCGTCAGCACGTCCGAGTCGTAGCGCAGGCTACGTGGAGCCAGAATGTCTCGTGGCGCGACACCGCCCACTTCCAGCGCAACCGTCGACTCATTTGGCGCGAAGACGTCGAACGCAATAATGAATGCGCCCGCCGCGATAAAGCCAGTCAGCAGGAAGATGTACAGCGCAGTTCGCCACGTGTTGGGTTTTGCTGCCGCGTGGCTCCGGGCCTGGGGTTCAATCGCCGCCATAAGGATCTCGTCTCAAGGACGTCTCGCTCAAATAGCAAGGCGGGCACCGCCGCGCCCGCCATCATGCTCAGTTGCTGCCGGAGTCGGCTGGCTGCCGTGCAGGGATGTACACCTCACCCCAACCGCTGGCGGACCACTTCGTTCACCAGCTTGCCGTCCGCCCGGCCACGCACGCGCGGCATCACCGCGCTCATCACGCGCCCCATATCCTTCACGCT
>CBINGT010000628.1:0-1741 GCA_966250245.1 uncultured Anaerolineae bacterium | reverse complement strand
CTGGCGGTCGATGACACGCCGGGGCAGGGCTTCCGCGCGATGTATGCCGATTTTCTGGACGAGGCGAGCGGCGTCGTGAACGAGCCTGAGCTAAGCGACGTTGCGGAGCATTACCGCGAGTGCGCCGCGCTGTGGCAGGCGCTCGCCGAAGCCGCGCTGCCCGAGTCGATCCCCGCCTTCGCCGAGACGCGCGACCTGTTGCACCGCCGGCGCGATCTGCTGGTGGCGCAGGGAGAGGCGGCGGGCGACGAGATCGCCGCGATCAACGAGCGGCTGCACGCCCTGTCCGGCGAGATGGACGCCGCTTTCCCGCTGAGCGACGCGGAAGCCCAGTCGCTGCGCGAAAACCTGCACGACCACATCGAGCGCCTGTACGAAGCCGAATCCGCCGCCGCGCACGCCTTGAAAGGCGCCGTGCCCGCCTGAGCGTTCCCAAACCAGTCCGCAACCCGTTGCCAACGCTGTGTGATATTCCACGGCGTTGTCGCGTTCATACTAGGAAAACCCGACTCCCTATCCCCTTACGACGGCTTGAGTTTCGTCGAGGATCGCCGCCATGTCGGACATTTTCATCAGTTACAGTCGCGTCGATGAAGAATTCGCGCACCGCCTGGCGGCTGACCTCGACCGCGTGGGTGCGCAGGTCTGGCTGGACGTCGCCGCTATCCCCGCCGGGGTTAAGTGGAGCACAGCGGTTCAGCAGGGCCTCGACACGTGCAACATCATGCTGGTGATCATCTCGCCAGACTCGATGGCGTCGCGCAACGTCGAGGACGAGTGGCACAGCTATCTGGACGACGGCAAGACGATCATCCCGATCCTGTGGCGTCCGGCGCGGGTGCACTTCCAGCTTCGCCGCATCCAGTACATCGACTTCCACAACGAAGATTACGCCACTGCGTTCGAGCACCTGCGCGAGGAACTTCTCCGGAACGGGATTGCGCTTGAGGTGTTGCCGGAAGACGCCGCTACCCGGCCGCCAGTTGTGCCGCCCGCCGAAGATCCGCCCGCCGATTACGTGCCCGCGTCGCACCTGCCGCTGCAAAAGCCACGCACGCCGCTCCCTGGGCAGCATTTCACACCACCGCCGCCCGCCGTAACGCCCCCGCCGCGCGCCGCGACGCCGCTTCCCCAGGCGCCGATCAGCACCATTCCCGGCCAGCAAGCCGGTCCTTCGCTGCTCACCCACGCGCTGACGACCTTTAAGGCGCGGAACTGGACGATCCAGTCGCAGACCGGCGCCAGCGCAGTGCTTGAGGGGTGGTCCTACGGGACGCCAGCGCAGCGGCGCGTGATGCGCTGGCTGATCATTGGATTGGGGTTGGTGTTTGGGATTATCGGCGGTGCGATTGCGGCCTACATCGCGTCCAAGAACTACCGCAAGTACACCGTGCAAGTGAACGCCATGCCAGACGGGTCGCTGGTCGTCTATGGCGACCTCGGCCAGTATTCCGTCTCGCACCCCGGCGATATTCTGTCGCTGGTGAGCTATATCGAGGTGGACCGCTACTCGTTCGGCGGGCGCGCGCCGTGGGTGTGGGGGATCGCGATGGGGCTGATTGGCAGCTATTGCTGGCTGTCGGTGTTTGGCGCGATGTTCAGCAGCACCGGGACGCCGTATTACTACTACTAAGCGGAAAAGCAGCAAGAAGCAGCGAAAAGCAGCGGTAGAGTGACAGGAGTATCCTGCTCTTTGCGCGCAGAACTTCACCCCTGGCCCCTCTCCATGCATGGAGAGGGG
>CBINGT010000627.1:0-1749 GCA_966250245.1 uncultured Anaerolineae bacterium | reverse complement strand
GCCGACGATACGCTGCCGCCGCGCCTGCTGACCGAACCGGCCACCGGCAACAGCGCGGGCGAGGTCAGCCACTTGGAGCCGATGCTGGACGAATACTATCGCGCGCGCGGCTGGACCCATGAGGGCGTGCCGCGTCCCGAAAAGCTGGCTGAACTCGGGCTGGCGGAACTGGCGGAAGGGGTGCTGTGATGATCGACCAACGCGTGTATGAGATGTTCCGCGATATCGGTCGCGATATGTATGTGCACAACCTCGTCTCGTCGCACGGCGGGAACATCAGCGTGCGCTTCGGAGATCGCATTCTGATCAAGCGGCGCGGCGCGATGCTGGGCCGCCTGAAGCCGCACGACATCATCGAAACCGGGCTGGAAAAGAACGATAGCGGCGTGGCGCTCGCCTCGACCGAGTTGATCGTCCACCGCGCGATCTACAAGGCGACCCCCGCGCTCGCGGTGGTCCACGCGCATCCGCGCCGCGCGATCGCGCTGTCGCTGACACGCGACGAGATCGTGCCGATCGACAACGAGGGCTCGTACCTGCTCAAGAAGGTGCCGGTCGTGTCGGTCGAGTTTGCGTCCGGCACCAAGCAGATGGCCGACGCGATCGCCGATGCGCTACGTTCATACAAAATCGTGTTCCTGCGCGGGCACGGCAGCTTCGCCATCGGGCAGACGCTCGACGAGGCGTTTCAGTGGACGGATGCGCTCGAAGAAGCGGCGGAGATCATCTTCTACGCCAAGCAACTCAACGAGGAGATGATCGAGTACCGCCGCATGAGCGACTCGTATTCCAAGTGGTAGCGGGGAGCGGGCTGTGGAGAAGACGATCACTCTGCTGGCGCAGCTTCGCATGCTCGCGGGGGAGAAGACCATTCGCCTGACGGTAGATGACGGCGCGACGGTCCGCGATCTGCTGCGTGCGTTGGCGGACGCGTATCCCGCGCTGGCGGCGCGCGTGCTCGATGTGGATGGGACGCTCCGCCCGGAAATGCATCTCGTCATCGAGGGGCGGCATCTGGGTCTGCTGCCGGACGGGCTTGATACGCCGATCGCTGATGCGCGTGAGATGATGTTAGTGCCGCCGATTGCGGGCGGGTGAGGAGAGACGGATGCAGGTTGAGCTGGCTTATGGGAAAACCGGGTTGCCGCTGGCGCTGCCCGACGATCTGAACGTAACCGTGATCGAGCCACGCTATGTGCCGGGCGTGCCGGACCCGGCCGGGCTGCTGGATCGGGCGCTCGCCGCGCCGATCGGATCTGCGCCGCTGGCGGAGCGCGTCCGCTCATCCGACCGGGTAGGGATCGTCTTCAGCGACATTACGCGCCCGACCCCAAACGAGATCATCATCCCGGCGATTCTGCGGGCGCTGTCGCACGTGCCGGACGCGCAGATCACCCTGTTCAACGCGACTGGCACGCATCGTCCCAACACTTACGATGAGCTGCGACGGATGCTCGGCGACGGAATCGTGGAGCGGCTGCGCATCGTGCAGAACGACGCGCGCGCCGAAGATGCGCACGTCCGTGTGGGCGAGACGCCCGGCGGCAACACGATCTGGCTGCTGCGCGAGTTTGTCGAGTGCGACGTGCATATCCTGACCGGCTTCATCGAGCCGCACTTCTTCGCCGGGTTTTCGGGCGGCGGCAAGGCGGTGATGCCTGGTCTGGCGCGGCTGGACACGATCATGCACAACCATCGCGCGGCGCACATCGACGACTCGCGGGCGCGCTGGGGCATCACCGATGGCAA
>CBINGT010000626.1:0-1758 GCA_966250245.1 uncultured Anaerolineae bacterium | reverse complement strand
CGAATCAGCATGTCGTACACCAGCGCGCACTGGTTCTGGTCGCACGCGGCGCGAAGCTGATCGGCGACGCACTCCGCAATGGTGGGATGCGTCGTGGCAACTACCGGAATCACGTCAGCGGACGCGGGCTCGCCCAGGGCCAGCGCGAACGCCAGCAGATGCCGCACATACGCCAGCCGGGCCTCGGGGGTGAGCGTGGGGTCTTCACGCAGCACCGACGCGACCAGCGCCTGATCGGCGGGCTGGCCGTCGAGCACGGTTTGATCGATCGCGGCCCGGCGCGCGACCCACGCCAGCACCGACGCCAGCCGCTCGCGCTGCATGGCCCGCCAGAGCGTCGTGCGGGCGAGCGCTTCGGTTTGATGGATGACGATCTCCGGATCGAGGCGAAGTTGCGAGACGATGTAGCGGCTGTACGCGTCGCGAGGCGGCTTGTTCAGCAGGCGGCCATGCTCCCAGTCGTAGACCAAGTGCTTTGGCGGGGGGGTGACCTGCCCGGCGAACTTAAGCTGTGCCGGTGAGGCGGCCGGGTCGGTGACGTGCGTGGCGAAGGTGATGCCAGTTCGCGCCGGAACGGGCAGCAGGCTCAGCAGGCCCTGGATGAACTGGAGCCGCTGCGCCAGCGAGCGCGGGCTGTTGATAATCGCGACAGGCCATCCCTGGATCAGCGCAGCGAGCAGGCCCTCAACGGTCGAGATCGAGTCCTGGCAGTAAAGGAGCAGGTCGAGCAGGGCGTCCGATTGTTCTTCGCGTCCAGGCGGGTGCGGGTCGCGTAACTCGAAGGGTGGCAGCGTGGAACTGGGGCGCGAGAAGGCGGGCATCGACGCGAGGCCAAGCGAGCGAAAGGCGAGCACGTTTCCGCCAAGCTGCCGCATGACGTCCAGCGGGACAAGCACGTACATAAGCTGCGGGAATCCGGCGTCGCTACGCTGCGCTTTGACCAAAATGCAGTGCGCGGTGCGGCTCTGCAACAGCGCCAGCGCGCCGGGCATCTCGGGCGAGGAATCCTTTGCTGCTGGCGGGAGCATCTGCCCCACGCGCAGGCATTCCGCGACCTGTGCCGCCGTGACCCCGCCGGTCCGCGCGATGACGCCGGGCGGCGATGCCTGTTGCTGATTTTCGTCCACCAGGACGCCGTAATAGAGCCGATCCAAATGATATATTTCTGATTCAGACACGATCTATTGCCCCATCGGGTAATGCGTATCGCTGCTAAACCCAAGTAGCCAGGGACCATTGTACTGGAAGTTGCGGGCGCGGGCTAAACCGGGCGATCGCGCAGGAAGTCAGCCAGCGCGGCGACCGCCTGGGCGCGCATCGAAATGCCCATCTTGGCCTCGCGCGGCATCTCCCCATAGGTGAGCTCGTATCCATCCGGCTGGAAGATGCTATCCCACCCGAAGCCGTATTTTCCGCGTGGGGACGCTGTAATTGTTCCGGTCGTTGTGCCGAGGAAGACGCGCGCCTCAACCCCATCGTACAGGCACAGCGCCACGGTTGCCCGCGCCCGGCGGTCGGGCCAAGCGTCAAGCTGGCGACACAGCCCTTCTTCGCCGACCGCGCCCAGCACCCACTTGATCAGCGCGCCGGGGTAACCAGTCCATGCCAGTAGCGCCAGCCCGGTGTCTTCGACCAGCACCGGTTCGCCGCCAAGCTGGTCGAACGCTGCACGCGCCTTGTGTTCGGCACCGACGGCTGGATCCAGCGACTGAATCTCGGGAACGTCGAGCGCGACACGCTCCACCGCCCAGCCGACCG
>CBINGT010000625.1:0-1763 GCA_966250245.1 uncultured Anaerolineae bacterium | reverse complement strand
CAGTGTGGCGAACAGCTGCATGCCTACTTCCCCCAGTGTTTGCTCCCAATCAGCGCGGGTCATGGTCGTAACCTGCGCCTGCGAAAGCAATCCCCCCATACTATGCCCGACAAGGACATAGTCTTTGTGATTCGGATAAAGCTTATCTACCTTGGCCAGTTCTTCGCGCAGACGTAACGCAGAATAGAGGACGGGATTACCGGTCGGATAGGCGAAGACCCAGAATTGGTAACGTTTGCGTATCTCAGGATCTGCCTGGAGGCCGTTAATCGTCTTCACCCAATCAAACGGAGTTGAAATAAGGCCGTGGACAAACACCACAGGAATCCGCATGGGATCGTAGGGCTGAAGAAAATAAAGTCCCGTCTTCTTCTCGTAATGAGCGGCTCGTAGTGCCCCCATTACTCCTACCAGCAACAGATTGCCCGGCGGTTGGTAGTAGCTGATCGGTGCTGAAAAATTGGCAGCCATTGGACGGACTTTCCCTTCAACGATGGCCGTCGGCTGCTTTGCCGGGCGACGAAGTGCGAGCGTAGCATCCGTTGCATGAAAATCGAGCGTGGCCGTAACCGGTGCGGTGATTCCTTTCGCCGGCGCGAACTTTTCGGGTGGATTGACGATTCGCACCCCGACGAGCGCGCCCCCAACACCCTCCTGAATGTTTTCCTTCCTGATGAGTTTTTCTTTGATCTGATCTGGGCTCTCAAAGGTTGTGAAGTAGTTCGGCGCCCATACTGCGGAACTCGCGGGTTCAAGCCGCAGATGATAAGTTTGGTTGCTCGCAGTGAGTGTCAGCGGTTGGTTCCAGAGCCGCCCTCCTTCACTGGAGCGCAGCAGAACAGTCAGTTCGCCGCAGGCTGAGTTATAAGTTTCACAGGCCGGTGTACCGATGCCGCTCCCCAGTAGTGGGGCAGTAACGGCCGCCGCCTGCAAATAGTCGGCAGCTCGTTTTTCAACTGGGACATTTGCGGACCGCGCCTCGCGCATGATGCTCGCAGTCGGCGCGTATTCAGGACCGCGCGCTACTTGCGGTGCCGTTGCGCAACTGGCCAGGAACGCCAGACACGTGACAGCGGCGATCAGACGAATGGATACTTTCGCGTTTTCAGGCCTCATAGCGTCGGGTGGGTTCGAACGGTTGGCGAAGATAGCGAAGAAGGTTTCTCTGCGCAGCAACTTTTTGCTATGGGACTTTAGGGCTACATCGGCATCGTCGAGTGATTCACAGGTTCTTGCTCGGTACAACCGTCCAACGGATAAACACTTTGCTCAGGCCCGATCGGATTTCGCGCCCGAATAAAGTGAAACCAACCGGGCGATCAGGACCGCCACATAAAGCAGACCAGTCATCGCTTCCATCGCCGCAAGCCAGCGAGCAGCACGTGAAACAGGAGTGATATCCCCGTATCCAACAGTGCTCAATGTAATGAAGCTAAAATAGAATCCAGTGAATCCGTTCATCGAGTGTACACCCCGCTCCGTATTGAAAGAAAAAGCTCCGCCGGGTGTCACCTGATCCACGAGCCAATATGCGACTGTCCACATCAATCCCAGCATGAGGTACGCGGCGATGCTTGCGCAGAGCACCTCCACGGTGACAACCGGTGCGCGCAGAACAAATTGTAACAGATGCCCGATCACAAACGCCAACAGCAGGAGTGCGCAGACCAGAAAAACAGCAGGGTGAACCAGGTCCGGTCGAAAATGGTTGATCCATCGGGCCGCGATAGCTGGAACCGCGAGCACCAGTGCAATAGCGAGGG
>CBINGT010000624.1:0-1789 GCA_966250245.1 uncultured Anaerolineae bacterium | reverse complement strand
GGTGTGGCCGAGATGCAGATCGCGCGCCGTGGGATCGAAGCCGGCTTTGATGCGCAGGCGCGTGCCGCGCGCGGCCGCGTCCGTCAGCCGAGTACGGAACTCTTCGAGCGGAAGGATTTCTGAGGTGCCACGTTCGAGTTCGGCGAGTTGCATAGCGGATCTTCAAAAAGCCGCCCGCGGTCCATTCGGTACCGTTTGGCGGCGAATGCTCATGTAGCGGCGCAGGGAGTCCATCGAAACCCTTGCGCCGCTTGTTGATTTATGTTTCTTTACGCCCCTGTTTCGCCCGAGCGCGACTCGCGTCACAGAACCAAGGCACCGGGCTGGCCCGCTGGACCTGTCCAGCGGACGAAAGTATCAATCGAGTCAACAGGATGAAGCTGGATTATAGCTCAGCCGAGCGCGCTCCCCGCTCGGCCCGCAGGATCGTGTTGGCTGCCACCGTCTGTGTGGTGGGACTGGCGACCCTGGTTTCACGAGAAAGCATTGCAAAACGCGACCTGAGCCAGCCGACGCCGCTGACGGACGTCGACGTGGCCGAGGCCGTGGCCTACGAAGAGGCGATCCAATCGGCCGTGGCCGATCCGCTGGTGGTGCCCGAAGCCAGCGAATGGAGCACCGTGCGCATCGAGCCGGGCGAGACGCTGAGCACCGTGTTCGAGTCGCAGGGTCTGGCGCCCGAACAGTGGATGTCGATCCTGGACCTGGGTCCCGACGCGCGTCAGTTGCGCCGCATCAAGGCCGGTGATTCGATCGAGATCCGCAAGTCCGGCGACGATCTCCTGGAACTGCGCTACGAACTCGACGACATGCGCACGCTGCACGTGCAGCGCGTCGAGGATCGCTTCGAAGCCAATACGCTGACCGCCGAGCTCGAGCGTCACACCCGCAGCATCAGCGGCACGATCGACAGCTCGCTGTTCATCGCCGGCCAGAAGGCTGGACTGCCGGTCCGCATGGTGATGGAGCTGGCCGAGCTGTTCCGCTACGACATCGACTTCGCGCTCGACCTGCGTGACGGCGATCGCTTCACGGTGGTGATGGAAGAGCTCTACAAGGACGGCGTGAAGCTGCGCGACGGCGACATGCTCGCCGCCGAGTTCGTCAACCAGGGCAAGGTCTATCGTGCAGTGCGCTACAAGGATGGTGAGGGTCGTTCGGCCTTCTACACGCCGGATGGCCAGTCGCTGCGCAAAGCGTTCTTCCGCACCCCTCTGGATGTGGTCCGCATCAGCTCTCACTTCAACCTGCGTCGTCGCCATCCCATCCTCAACACCATCCGCGCGCACAAGGGCGTGGATTACGCCGCCAGCGCCGGCACGCCGATCAAGGCGACGGGCGATGGTCGCGTCGCCTTCATGGGTCTCAAAGGTGGTTACGGTCGTGTGGTGATCCTGCAGCACGGCCAGTCGTATGAAACGCTGTATGCGCACATGTCGCGCTTCCGCGCCGGCATGAGCGCCGGGGCCAAGGTCAAGCAGGGCCAGATCATCGGTTACGTCGGTTCTTCGGGACTGGCCACCGCACCGCATCTGCACTACGAATTCCGCGTCAACGGTGTCCACAAGAACCCAGTGAACATCGTGATGCCGCGTGCGAATCCGATCCCGCGTCAGCAGCTGGCGTCGTTCCAGTCGCAGATCGCTCCGCTGATCGCACAGAACCCGCTGACGACGGAGCAGCTGCAGCACGGAACGGCATCCGCCGCACCCAACCTTCAGCACTGGTTCGGGCAGGATCTGCAGGGCCGCGACATCTTCTCTCGCATCCTGTACGGCGGCCGCATCTC
>CBINGT010000623.1:0-1803 GCA_966250245.1 uncultured Anaerolineae bacterium | reverse complement strand
GTGGGCGCCAGATCCAATAGCTCCTGCAAGGCGCGGCGCGTGCGGCTCATGGTCCGCGCTTCGAGGTAGGCGCCCAGCATGAACAGGAACGTCACGGCGGCGGCTTCCCAGTATTCGCCGATCACCAGCGCGCCAGCGGTCGCGATGGTGACCAGCAACTCAATGCTGACGTGCCGGTTTCGCAGCGCGTAAAACGCCCGCCCGGCGATGTCCCACCCCGCGATCAGCGCGGCGAGGATCATCAGCGCATCGCGCAGGGTGTCCAGCGCGAGCGCGTGCCCGGCGATTAGCGCGGCGACGATCAACGCGCCGCTGGTCAGCGTGATGGTCTGGCGGCGCTGGGCCGGGTTAGACAGCAGATGACGGATCATGACGGGTGTTCTCCTCGCGTGTGATACGGCGTGAAGCGGGCGCTCGCGACGCGCGCAAATTCGCCGCGAGCGCCTGGTGTGGCAAGTGCTTAGAACGGTGCGACGGTGGCGGCGTACCCGGCGCGGCGCACGGTTTCGACCAGCGTCTCGGCGGGAGCCGTTGCGGGATCATGCTCGACCTCGATGCGGCCAGTGTTGAAGAACACCTTGGCGCTGGTCACGCCCTCGACGCCGTTGAGCGCCTTCTCGATCTTGGCGACGCACGACGGGCACGAAAGTTCCTGGCTGCGCAGAACGGTCTTCATTTGTGTCTCCTTGGTGATTTCATTTCAGATGATGGCCCAAGGATACACGTTCGGCGCCACCCGGAGCATGATCTAGGTCAATTTATCGCGCGGAATTTGTCAGAGTTGCGTTAGAAAGGGGCGCTAGGCGGTCTGCCGGGCGATGGCGGCGAGGCGGTCGCGATCCACGATGGCGATCCAGCGACGGCCGCTGCGGATCACGCCGTCTTTGCGGAATTGGCTGAGCGCGCGGCTGGCTGTCTCGACCGTGATGCCGAGCATGTCGGCGATATCCTGCCGGGCGAGCGGCATCTGGATCAGCCAGCCCTCGTCGCGCTCTTCCCCGGCGCGTTCCGCGAGGCGTAACAGCAACGACGCGATCCGGCTCTCTACCGGCGCGGCGGTCGATTCGTGGAGCAGCTCGCGGGCGGCGCGCAGCCGGTCGGACACGATCTCCAGCAGCGACAGGCTGACGGCGGGGTAGCGCGCGAGGATCGTCTGGAAGTCTTGCGCGGAAATGCTTAGCACACAGCAGAAGGTGTGCGCCTGGGCTGTGTCGGGGTAGGTCGTCTCGCCCATCACCGGCAGCGTGCCGAAGAAGTCCCCCGGCATCAGCAGGTCGAGCACCCGTTCCTGCCCGTCCAGTGTGTGCCGGATCAGCTTCACCTTGCCAGTCGCTACCACGTACAGGCGGGTTGCGTTATCTCCGGCGAAGTAGATCCGCGCGCCCGCCTCAAAACCCATCTCGCGGAACAGCGGATTGATGGCGGCGACGTCTTCGTGCGACAGCCCGGCGAAAAATGGCAGGCCGTGCAGAATTTGCAGGCGCAGGTCAACCGAGCACATCTGCGGCTCGATCGCTTCCGGCTCTAGCGGGGTGGTGCGGCGATCGTCAGACATCGTTTCGCGCGTTTCCTTCTTCAGCAGCGTCTATCTACAGCCTAGCATACCGCATCGGGGTTGGCGCGCACTTGAGCCAGATCAATAGACATGGCGGCAAATTTGTTAGAATTATTAGAAGCAAGGAGAAAGCTGCATGGAATGGATCGAGCTTGGCGACTCTCGGACGGGGCTGGTGGCACCTGAATTTGCGTTGCGTTCCGGCACGGGCGAGCTGATCACTCGCTCGCAGCACCGGCAACGGTGCA
>CBINGT010000622.1:0-1804 GCA_966250245.1 uncultured Anaerolineae bacterium | reverse complement strand
CCGGGCGAGGGCGGGACCTGGAACGCGCAGGTCGCGATGGAATCCGGACGAAACATTAGCTCGTTCGGCGAGGACGAAGCAGGCGAGCTGTACGTGGTCGATTACGACGGTGAGATCCTGCGCTTCGCCCCGGTCGCGGGCTAACGCCCAACTGCCTCACCCAAAACAACACCGCCCCGATCAGACGCGATCGGGGCGGTGTTGTTAAACGGAAAGCTGCGTTTGAACTCCGGCGAGCGCTCGTTCCAACTCCGCCCCTTGGGACGCGCCAGCGATCGCGACAACATGATCGCCGGGCTGCAAGACGGTATCGCCGTGAGGGATGATCAATCGCTTGTCGCGCCGGATTGAAACAATGATCGACTCAGCGGGCAGGTGCGCGTTGATCGAACGCAATGGTTCGCCAGCAAACGGATGCGTTGCCGTAATATCCGTCTCGACGACGCGCACCTGCCCTTCATGCGCCGCGCGCAGTTCCTTGAGCCGGTAGCTGAGCGAGGTTCGCTGCTCGACCGCTCGCTCATAAGCGCGAAGCATGTCCGCGCGCCGGATGACGCCGAGCAGTTTGCGGTGATCGGTCCGATCGACAATCGGCAAGCGCCCCACCTGGCGGACCGCCATCCGCCACAGCGCGGCGCTGACCGGCTCATCTGGATAGCCGACCGCCAGCCCGTCGACCGTCGCGATGTCTCTGACCGTTCGCCCTTCCAGCGCCTCTTGCAGCATGGCTTCTCGCAAGTCGCTAATTGAGACAACGCCGACCAGCTTCCCCGCATCGTCCACGACCATAAAGCCATGCGCGTGCCGCTGGTCGAAGCGATCGATCAAATCCTCGACCGGCAGGTCGGCGGGCACTGCGTCGAACTCGGTAGACATGATCTCCGCCACCTTGATGCTCTCAAGCAAGTCCACGTCGCGCTGCGCCCGGTAAGGGATCTGCGCTTCGTACAGGCTGCGATACTTGAGCCGCCGCGTCGCAGTGACCTGCGTCAGATAGCTGATCGCGACGACCAGCGCCGCCAGCGGCAGCAGCCGGTAGCCGCCGGTCATCTCCGTCACCATGAACATCGTCGCCAGGGGAATACGCGCCGCGCCGCTGAACACCGCCGCCATGCCGACCAGCACAAACGCGGTCGGCGGCTGGTTGAACGCCGACGCCAGCACGCCGCCAAGCATCGCACCCGAAAACAGCGTCGGCGCGAACACACCGCCCGATCCGCCCGATCCAACTGTAAGCGCCATCGCGACGATCTTGGCGAAGACCAGCGTCGCCAGCAGCCCCGCCGAAAGCTGCCCGTCCATCGCCAGTTGAATCCAGCCATAGCCGCCGCCCAGCACCTGCGGAAGCTCCAGCGCCATCAGCCCGACCAGCAGCCCGCCGATCGCCGGTTTGATGTGCGGCGGAACGGGCACCCGCTGGAACAGGTCGCGCGCACCGTAGAAGATCGACGGCAGGATCGCAGCGACCAGCCCACCCAGCACGCCTAACAGCGCAAACTCTAGAAACTGGACCGCGCTTTCAATCCCCAACGTCGCAGGGACATCGAAGATCGGCTCCCACCCGACGATGACACCGTTCAGCGTGTAGGCAACAACCGACGAGAGCACCGTATAAAGCAGCGCGTCCGCCTGAAACTCCGACTCGGAGTACAGCACCTCGACTGCGAGAATCGCCGCGCCGATCGGCGTGCGAAAAATAGCCGATAACCCGGCGGCCATGCCGATCAGCAGAAGCAAGCGGCGCTCATCGTCCGAACGGCGGCGGAGCGTCACGTAGATCGAGCCGATTCCGGCGGCGATCAGC
>CBINGT010000621.1:0-1819 GCA_966250245.1 uncultured Anaerolineae bacterium | reverse complement strand
TGTCGTTCTTGTCGAACAGCCAGACCTCGGTTGCGGTGACCTTCTTCGGGTCGCCTACGCCGATCGTCTCAGAAATGCCAGAGCCGCATTCGCCGAGGAACTCGCCCGACGGCGTCTCAATACTGAACGACTCGTCGTACAGGTCATCACCGAGAATATACGTGGACATGAACTGCCCGACTGGCGGCTTTTCCCCGGCAGCCGAGAAGTCGGTCTTCTGCTCGACAGCGGCGCGCTGCGCGGTCACTCGCTCGACGTGCGCGGTCGAGGCTGTGACACGCGGCGGCGTGCCCGGCGCGACGGTTGCAGGGGCCGGTTGCGCCGCGACGACACGCGTCCCCCGGCCGGTGGGCGCCCAGTAGAATGAGAAGAACAGCGCGAGGATCAGGCCGATAATCAGCGTGCCGCCAATACACAGCAGCGGGCCGAGGACGCTTTGAAGCGGGCTGCGCTCGATCTTGGTCGCCTGCTCGGCGGCCGCCGCTGCGTTTTCCTGTGCGATCTCAAGCAGCGGCTGGAGCTGCGCGACGAGATCCGGGTCGGTGACCTGATTCTCGTTGATCAGCGTCTGGATCATCTCAGGCGAGACGCCCCCCGAGATGATCTTGCTGCGCGCTTCTTCGCGGTCGCCCGATTCGGCCAACTCGACGGCAGTCATCTTAATCCACTGGTCTTTGTACCCCTCGGCGAGGTGAACTGGCTCGGCGTCGTAAAATCTGATCGGCGCGCCCCAATAGGTCCAGGCCAAACCGATGATCACGCCAAGCAAGACAAAGCCGAGCCGCGTCAGCGCCGGAGCCATCGTGCTTAGCACGGGTTTTGCCATGATTTTGAATTGGGGGATAAGGCGTCCCATACGGCCTAGCCTTTCTTTTTGGGCCGCCGCCACGGCGGCAGCGCGATGGGTTCCCAACCTGACTCACTGAGTTGCATTGTACATGAACACGAAACGCAACACAAATCAATTAAGAGTCGATCTGAGGTCCTGCTTCCCCGCCAGTAGGCGCGCTACCCGACGCTCCATTGCCGATCCGGCCCCGGATCGGGTAGAATGCGCTCCACCATGAGCACACTGAAACGCAACCAGTTTGTTGTCCGCCAGGCGTCCGATGCCGACCTCGTTGCCTGCAGCCAGCTTGATCATACCTACACGACGAGCCACGTCTGGCAGGTGGACATGCGCGAAGAAGGCGACGAAACGTCGGTGCGCTTTCGGGTGGCGCACCTGCCGCGTGAAGTCCGCGTTAGCTACCCGCGCGACCGGCAGACGCTCCTTCAGAGCTGGCAGACGCGTGACTGCTTTCTGGTCGCGGCGACAGGGGACATCATCCTCGGCTACGTAAATATGCGCTGGGATGCGCCCAGCCGTCGCGGCTGGATCCACGATCTGGTGGTGGATCAGCGGGTGCGGCGGCGGAAGATCGGCAGCGCGCTGCTTGAACAGGCGCTGCGCTGGGCGCGGCTGCACGAGGTGGCGTACGTCACGCTCGACTTGCAGACGAAAAACTATCCGGCGCTGTGCTTTGCCCAGGCGCACGGGTTCGCGTTCTGCGGCTTCAACGACCACTATTACCTCAACCGGGATATTGCCCTCTTTTTCGGACGGGCAGTATAAGGCGGGCGAGCTTTTCGCGGGAATATGGCTGATTCGGATCTCCTTCGCGGCGTACTTGAGCTGATCAACGAAACGCTCACGACGACGATCGTGATCGTCGCCGCGTCGATCCTGCTCTACAACCTCAGCCGCCGCACGCACGACCGGGTTACGCGGGCGGCGTCGGTTGTGCTGGCCTGCGTCGTCATCTCGTACACGGCGGAT
>CBINGT010000620.1:0-1831 GCA_966250245.1 uncultured Anaerolineae bacterium | reverse complement strand
GATGTGGATCGCACCGGGATTGTCGGCATCACGCCGGAAGAGACGCAGGCGGCGCTGGCGGACCAGCAGCGGATCAAGCTGCTGTGCGAAGCGGTCCGCGAGGGCGATACAGTCAAAGCGAGCGTCTGGCCGACGCGGCTGCCGCTCAGCGATCCGCTTGCCCAGGTAGATCGGACCAGCAGCGCGGTGACGATTGTGACCGACACGCTGCACAGCCTGACGATTGTCGAAGGGGACACCGATCCCACGACGACCGCCTACGGCATGCTGGCCGATATGATCAACATCGCGCGCGGGCGGTATCGGTAAGCTCAACGAGCAGAAGCACAGCGAGGAAGCAGCAACCAACCACACAGAGGACGACTGCTAGCAGCCGCTCAAGCCTTCCCGTTGCGCTTTGATTCGTCGCTATTCTTTCGCTATTCTGTGGCAATTTTCGCTTCAGGGTTCTGTCGCTGCTATACTGAGACGTAGTGCCGGGGGAGTTATAGTGGGCGGCGCGTATGTTCTCGGGGATGGGAAAAACGAGTGTTATGAACGCGGGTGATCAGGCGCGCATCAGCCAGCTTACTTCGCACTACAGCCCAACGAACCCGCCGCAGCTTCCGCTCGACTTTGGCGACTATCTCTCGCTAGTATGGCGCATCGACCGGCATGCCTCGCAGCCACATCTCGTGCGCTATTACCAGGAATGTGCGCGCGCCCTTGCCCGTGCGATCGGGTTCGAGCGCCGCAGCCTGGGGCGGATCGTTCGCACCGCCGAGCCGGGCTCGGTCTACCACTCGCTTAGCAACGTCCCCTTCTGGGACACCAGCCGCCTGGAAGACGCTGTAGCACGCAAGGCAGCGATTCACCAGCTTGTGCAGCTACGCTCCGAAGTGCTCGCCATCGGCTCGTACCAGCACGACTGGATGGTTGGCTGGCCGGGGAGTGGCGTGCTCGACGCCGAGCTACGCGAGCGCATCTTCGCCACGCTGTTTACTGCGCTGCGCGGCCAGTACAGCCACTTCGGGCGGCTGTTATTGGTGATTGATGTCGTCTTGCTGGAATTGCTGCTCCGCACGCGCGCAATGCCGGAATTCTCGCTGGGGATCCTGATCGACCGTCACGGCTATCCGGACCCCGAAGACCCGAACGTGCGCGCGCTGTACCGAGGCGAGCTTAGCGGAATCCGGTAATCAGGAGATGGGGCGGTAGAGGTAAAGCACCGGCTCCGGCCCGTTACCAAGCTCGACCGTGATCACGCGCCCGTCGCGGAATCCGAGCCGCCGGTAAAGCGCGATCGCGCGCGGGTTGGAGAGCGCCGCGCCGATTTCCAGCACGGTCGCGCCCAGATCGCGCGCCGCCGTGCTGAGATACTCGATCAGCGCCGTGCCGATTCTGCGCCCGCGCAGCGGCTCGCTGACGATTAGATCGCTGATCTCCGCGCAACGCGACCACAACGTCAGCATGGCGAAAGCGCACGGCTGGTCGCGCCAGAGCGCGGTCACCGCGAGGCCCCGCCGCCGGTCTGCAACTTTCTGCGCGCGGCGCAGCAGATCGACGACCACATCGCGCGGAAGGTCCGCCCAGCAGGTGATATTGAGCGCATCGGCATCGTCCACGGCGATGGGGCGAATGATGATGGGCGAAGAGTCGGAGTCGGGTGTGTCGGTGGTCATGCAGGAACCCGTCAGGGAGTAGAGCAGGTGTCCACAGGCCGCAACGCTCGCGGCGCATTGAAGGATATACCACGACGCATTTTGCTGTCAACAGCAAGGGCGCGGTTGCCCGGCGTATACTTGACACCGCTTGCCGCCCCGCTATCATAGAACTGTTCAGAACCCACTGA
>CBINGT010000619.1:0-1841 GCA_966250245.1 uncultured Anaerolineae bacterium | reverse complement strand
TCTCGAAGTTCTGGATCATCTGCGTGCGCCACTCGCTGCCCACAAAGCTGTTCGAGACCCCGATCGTGAACGGCCCCTCGCATTCCTGCTGGGCGGCGACGGGCTGGGCGGCCAGGCCGCCGAAGACAAACACCGACGAGAAGACTATTGCAAAGACCGTTAACAGGTGAATTCCACGCATAATCTGCTCTCCTTTAGTTTCTGGGTTTCTGTGCTACTGACAAAACACCAGCTTTGAACCTGCGTATGGTCGCCGTGCACTCTCCTTTTGCTGTTACAGGCTTCCGACGAAAATATGCTCCAGCGCCAGCGCCACCGCGCCGGTGACACCGGCATCTTCCCCCATGGGCGAATAGTCGATCCGCAGGTGTTGTGTGGACAGCGGTAGGGAACGGGATAGCACGCCCCGCCGGATCGTCGCCAGGAACTGCGTGCCAATCTGAGCCACGCCGCCGCCGATCAGAATCAGGCTGGGGTTGAAGAAATTTACGACGCCTGCCAGCACGCCGCCGATCAGCGTCCCGCTGGTCATGATCAGCTCCATCGCGGTCTGATCGCCCGCGGAGGCCGCCGCGCCGACGTGCTCCGCGGTGAGGGGGCTCACTCCAGAGGCGAGGTATTGCGCGAGGATCGGGCTGCGACCGCTTTGCGCGGCGTCCATGGCCTGCCGGGCGAGCGCACTGCCTGACGCCATCGCCTCGAGGCAGCCGATGTTTCCGCAGTGGCAGACCGGGCCGTTGCGATCTGCCTGGATGTGGCCGATGTCCCCGGCGCTTCCGGTGCTGCCACGGTAGATCTCGCCGCCGACCACGATCCCGGCGCCGATGCCGGTTCCGACCTTGACGAAGACGAAATGATCGACGCCCTTTCCGGCTCCGGCGCGAAGCTCGCCCAGCGCCATGATGTTCACGTCGTTGTCGACGACGACGGTGGTGTGCGGGAATGTTTCCTGGATTTTAGGCCGGATCGGATAGCGTTCCCATCCCGGCATGATGGGCGGAACGTTCAACGTGCCGTTGGCGAAATCGACCGGCCCCGGCACGCCGATCCCGATCGAGCGCAGCGCCTCGCCGGACCCCGGCACGCGGGCGATCAGGCTCTGCGCGATCTCGACCACTCGCCCCAGCACCGGCTCTGGCCCGTCGCGCACGTCGATTGGCTCGTTGTGGCGCGCCAGCACGTCGCCACGGAAGTTCGCCAGCGCGATATCGACGCTGGTTGCGCCCATATCCACGCCGAGCACCGTCGCAAAATCCGGGTTGAAGTCGAGGAACCGGGCGCGGCGCCCGCCGGTGGCGCGCCCGCCAGCAATCTCCTGCAGAATGCCGCGATCGATCAGGTCTTTGACCAGACCGGTGACGGTCGCGCGCGACATGCCAAGCTGCTGCGCGAGGTCCCCGCGCGACATCACACCCCGAGCGCGCATCAGCCGCACCACGCGATAGTGCTGCTCGGGCAGCGCCTCGCTGAAATGGTGGATCGCTTGCTGCGGTGGGCTGTGGGTGTTCATCGCTGCGCCGCTAATACTATGAAACGCTTTAATACACGCAAGAACTTTTCGCGAGCCGATCAGCTTTGAACATAATTGTACACACTTTTGTGCGTTTTTGAAAAAAGATCGCGTATTTCAGCGAAAAAGCCCGCTCATGGGAGCGAGCTTTCACGGTGCAGATGTGAACGCGTGGGGCTATCGCTCGAGGATGAACGTCCCGGCGCTGGCGTCCGTTTCGGAAAGCGCCTCGACTGCCAGCGTGCCGTTGCGTGCTACGAGCCGCGCGCCCGGTGTGCCGTAGGACTCAAGCTGCACACCTTCCCCGCCCGGCGCGGCGGTGATCCGCCAC
>CBINGT010000618.1:0-1843 GCA_966250245.1 uncultured Anaerolineae bacterium | reverse complement strand
TCAGCATGTTGATGCTCGGCAACCTGCTGCGCGAGAGCCGCGTGGTGGAGCGTCTGACGCGCGCCGCCGAGAACGAGATCATCAACATCGCAACGCTGTTCCTGGGGCTGACGGTCGGCTCGACCATGACCGCCGAGAGCTTCCTGCGGGTGGACACGCTGCAGATCCTGATCCTGGGGCTGCTGGCGTTCGTGCTGGACACGGCGGCCGGGCTGCTGTTCGGCAAGCTGATGGCGCGCGTCAGTGGCGGCAAGATCAACCCGCTGATCGGCGCGGCCGGGATCAGCGCCTTCCCGATGGCCGGGCGGCTAGCGGCGCAGGTCGCGCAGGACGAAGATTTCGAGAACTTCATCCTGATGCACGCGATGGGTGCTAACACCGCCGGGCAGCTTGGGAGCGTGATGGCGGGCGGCGTGCTGCTCGCGCTGGTGACGGCGATCCTGTAAACGCACAGATGCATGAAAAGAAACAGGGCGCGTCCTGGCCGGGATGCGCCCTGTTTATGTGTAACGTCGGATTGATTACGCGGCGGTTTCCAGCGCGAAGAACGACTCGATCACTGTGTCGAACTGCTCCAGGCGCGGGGTGAAGCTCTCCGCCTGCGCCTCGTTGATCTGCGCGATGCTCTCGGCGAAGTACGTGTCCAGCCCCTCGACGAACGCCTCATAGTCCAGGTCGTCCGGGAACTCCGCCGGGAAGACGTCGATCGTGATCGGGAACACCATCGAGACATAGTGCGTGCCGTCCGCCGTCAAGCCCTGGAACGTGTAGTAGAACTCGGATGCGATGAAGGGCGCGACATCGTGGCGATAGACCGTCACGTAGCGGATGCCCTGGAGCGCGTCCGTCTCCACGTACTCGGCCCGCGCGCGGAGCACCTGCGCCGCCGGGAAGACCGGCAGGAACGGCAGCTCCAGCGTCATCTGCTCGACGTCCGTGTGCATATACTCGCTCAGATCCGGCCGCTCGGCGAGCAGCGTTTGCAGCGCGTCGACTTGTTCCTGCGACCACTCGTAATCCGCCACGTCTGCCACATTGTAGACGTACACGGCACCGATGTGCTGCCGGTCGCTGCCTGGAACGCCCTGTTCCTCAACCGGGACCTCGTTCCACGGAATCTGCCGGGCCAGTACGATCTCAATACGCGGCGGCTGCGGCCCGCCGGGCGCTTCAAAGTCGAGCGGCTCGCCTTCGTATTGCGTCACGTTCGCGCCGTTCGCGAGGGCGTCATTCCAGGTGATACCGAAACCGTTAAACGTGACGGTGTGCGTTCCGCCATCCTGCGCCAGCATCGAACCTTGGCCTTCTTCATTGGCACGCAGCAAATCATAGCCTTGCTGCCAACTCGGTTTCGCCATTGCCTCATTGTGTGAGTACTGCACACGTACCTCAAAGAAATCACCGCGGGTCATGCCGCCAGACGCTTCCCACTTGATAGTGTTTCCAACAACCTCATATGGCCAATTGTCAGGATAGCTGTGGATGATCTCAGGGGGTGCGTCAGCAGGTAATTCCACTACAACTCCAGCATCGAGTACCGGAAAAGGCAGGTCTTCTGGTATAGCGACCCAATAAAGCTGGTCACCGCTTTCGTACGAGCGTAATGCACCGTAAACCATGTAGACCAACTCGATTTGTTTTGTCGTGCGCGTTTCAGCTGGCGACACGAAGTAGTACTGAACTGAGATTGTGTTGCCATCGTTAGTTACGCAGTAGGTACCGCTCTCGCCAGTGCAAGCCTCGCTGAGAGGTTTCCCATCTTCAACGATGCTTATCCACTCTATTTCTTCTAGACGATCAAGCGGGATCTCGGCAGTTCCAAAACGGAATGGGCCGCGGTCGA
>CBINGT010000617.1:0-1853 GCA_966250245.1 uncultured Anaerolineae bacterium | reverse complement strand
CCCCCGGCCCCTTTTCCCCTCTCCGTAAACGGAGAGGGGCCAGGGGTGAGGTTCTGCGCGCCAACCACAAAGCCCGTTGTTTTCGAGAAATGGCCTGGACATCGGGGCGGGATTCTGACGGCGAAACGGCACGCAATCCACGCGGATTGTAGCAGACTTTGGCGCGGGGGCGGTTCCGTTTGCCCGAATGAGGCCGTCACGCGATAATGAAACGCATGGCGACTGAAACGATCCAATACGGCCGGGTAACCTGGACCAATATTGAGCGGATCACCCCCCAAGACGTGCAGGACTTGCGGGAGACCTATCCTCATTTTCACCCGCTGGATCTGGAAGACCTGCAAAGCCGCATCGAGCGCCCCAAGATGGACGAGTACGACGACTATATGTTCGTCGTGATGCACTTCCCGCTGTGGGACCCGGTGCAGCGCGTCAGCCGGGCGGCCGAGGTGGATATGTTCGTCGGCAGCGGCTACCTGATCACGGTGCACGACGGGACGCTCAAGCCGCTGCGCCACCTGTTCGAGCAGTGCCAGACGAATGAGGAATTGCGCGCGCAGTACATGGGGCGTGGCGCCAGCCGTATTTTCTACACCGTGATCGACCGGCTGGTGGACTACATCTTCCCGATCCTGTACAAAGTGGATGCCAACATCCGCGCCATCGAGGAAGAGATTTTCACCGAAGACTCGCGCCAGATCATCCAGGACCTGTCGTTCATCCGGCGGGACATTATCGCGCTGCGCCGTATCATCCGCCCGCAGCTTTTGATCGTAGAGAATCTTGAGAAGGTCGACCGGCCCTACATCCGCGAGGATCTCGACGTGTATTTTGGCGACATCCTCGACCACTTGGTAAAGGGGTATGAAATCATCGAAGAAGATCTGGAAGTGATTCGCGGTCTTTCCGACACCGCCAACACGCTCGTCAGCTACCGGCTGAACGAAGTGATGCGCATCCTCACGGTGATCTCGGTCATCATGCTGCCGCTGACGCTGATCAGCGGGATTTACGGCATGAACGTCCTGCTGCCGCTGGCCGATTGGGACGGCGCGTTCATGCTGGTGATCGGGACGATGTTTGCGATTGCGGCTGCGATGCTGACGTTCTTCCGTCGCCGGGGGTGGCTGTGACGTCTCTACCCGACGACTTGCAGCCCGCCGAGTTCATCCGGCACGCGCGCCAGCTTCGCGCCCTGGTCGATCAGCTACGCGGCACGCCGCTGCTGGCGGTCGATACCGAGTCCAACAGCCTCTACGCGTATTACGAGCAGGTTTGCCTGATCCAGCTTTCGACGCGCGAAAAGGACTGGATCGTCGATCCACTGGCGCTGGATGACCTCAGCCCGCTCGGTGATGTGCTGGGGGATCCGGCGACTGAGATCGTGTTCCACGCGGCGGAGTATGATATTGTCTCGCTCAAGCGGGATTTCGGCTTCCACTTCGGGCGCGTGTTTGACACGATGATGGCGGCGCGCATCTGCGGGTGGGAGCAGGTCGGCCTGGGGTCGATCCTCGAGTCGCAGTTCGGCGTGCGGGCTGCCAAGCACTTCCAGCGCGCGAACTGGGCAATTCGCCCGCTGCCGCCGGACCAGCTTCTCTACGCGCAGATGGACACCCACTACCTGCCCGCGCTGCGCGACATTCTGTCCGACGAGCTCGCCGCGTTGGGCCGCACCGAAGAGGCGCAGGAGATTTTCGCTGCGCTGCCAGACCTTCCCGCCGCGCATTACGAGTTCGACCCCGAAGGCTACTGGAACATCGGCGGCGTGCAGAAGATGCCGCGCCACCTTGTCGCGATTGCGCGGGAGCTGTATCTGACGCGGGACGAAATTGCCCGGCGCCGCGACCAGC
>CBINGT010000616.1:0-1882 GCA_966250245.1 uncultured Anaerolineae bacterium | reverse complement strand
ATAACCCATGTACGAGCAAGCCGTCTCAGGGTAGCGCAACAGGTTGAGATTGTAACCGCGCGCGAGTTGCGAGCCAACGCACAGGCGTGATAGCGGGCCTGGACGGCAATGAACCTATAGACATTATAGAGCGTCTGCTCCCCTACGTCCGGCTGCCGGTAAGTATCTCAGCTATTGACTTTATTCCCGAACAGCAGGAAGATTGAATCTGAACAACCAACAACCTGAGCGAGCGCGTTTCAGCCGCGCTAGAGAACCCCGTGTGGCGAGGGTTTTTTTATTGCCTATGAAACTGCCGCGCATCAACAACCATCCGATCACCGAACAGGAGCGCGCGAACTACCGGCATCTGACGCGCGACGTGTTCTGGTTTGGCCTGGCCTTCCCGTCAACGTCCCGTTTCCTGTCCGTCTACGCGATCCGTCTCGGGGCCGGGGCCGAGCTGCTCGGCTGGCTGACTGCGCTACCCTACATCATCCTGCTGATCGTTTCCACCTTTGCGCCGCGCTGGCGCAAGCGATATCCGTCGACCGTGGCGGCGCTGTTCTGGCCGGGCCTGGGCTACCGGCTGATCTTCCTGCTGCCCGCGTTTACGCCGCTGTTTCCGCGTGCGTTCCAACCCTACTGGCTGCTGCTGACCGCTGCGCTGCCCGCCTTCGCGCAGGGGATTTCATCGGTGCTGTTCCTGGTCGTGCTGCGCGAAAGCGTCGATGGGCGCACGCTGGCGGGCCTGATGAGTCATCGCATGGTCAAGTTCAATCTGGCGGTCGGGCTGATGACCGTCGTCTTCGGCGTGTGGCTGACCAAAGCGCCGTTCCCGCTGAACTATCAGGTGATGTATGTCGTCGCGTTTGTGCTCTCGCTGGTGAGCCTGTACCACGTCCAGTCGCTGCGCGAGATCGCGCCTGCGACCCTGCCGGAGCCGATCAAAGGCGCGGGGCGCGCGTTGCTGAAAACCTCTGCGTTCCGGCGCGTCGCCTCAACTACAACGCTCGTCCACCTGACGTTTTACGCCATCCTGCCAGTGATCCCGCTGTGGCTGGTCCGCCGCTTTGACGCGAACGAAGAGTTCATGTCGATCTTCGGACTGGTCGAGATCGCGGCGGCCGCGTTGCTCGCCTCGCAGACCAGCCGGATCATGGAGCGGATCGGCAGCCGCATGACGGTTGCGATCGCCATGGCGCTGACCGGCGTCGCGGCGGCGGCGCTGGCGGTCGCTCCCAGCCTACCGGTGACGCTCGTCTCGGCGGCGATTTCCGGCGCGGCGTGGACGGCCGCCGGGATCAGCGTGTTCACCTACTTCACCGAGAACACCCCGCCAGAGAACGTCACCCACTTCTCGGCGGTATACAACCAGGTTGTGTCGCTGGCGGTGTTCGTCGGGCCGCTGCTCGGCACGCAGATCGCGGGCGCGCTGCCGAACCTGGGCGTGCTGTTGCTGATCGGCGCGGCGCTACGACTGGCGGCAGGCGGCTTGATTGCGCTGGACCTGTTCGGGCGGCAGCGAACCGTCCCGCAGCCCGAGCGGGATCCGTTGTCAGTTTCCGGCTAATTGCGTACACTCTGCCGCATGAAAAACCGACACACTTTCTCCCTGTTCGTAGCAATCGCCGCGCTGGCGGCGCTGGCGCTGGTCGGGCTGAGCGGCGCGCTTGGCGGGACCGGCGGACGTTGGGCCTCACCGGATCGTATCGCGCGGGCGCAGACGGATCCGACGCCCACGCCTGGCGTCAGCTTTGGCCCGATCATCGGTCCCGAATACACGCCGCAGCCGCTTCGCACGCCGCTGCCGCAGGTCGTCAGAGAGCGCCCATGCCCGGCGCTGGTTATGGCAGATGCGGGCGTTTCGCTCTACAGCGCGGCGGACGCTGCCTCGGCGGTG
>CBINGT010000615.1:0-1883 GCA_966250245.1 uncultured Anaerolineae bacterium | reverse complement strand
ATGACGTAGACGGTCGCCGCGCGGAACACCGCCGGAAGGTCCTCATCCGGCACGAAGCCAAGCATCCGCACCGCGCCCTGCAGGCCCAATTCCTCAATCTTGGCGAAAAACTCGTCGAACATCCAGCCCTTCGAGCCGACGACGACCATGTAAAGCTGGCGGTCGGCTTTGCGCAGGCGGGCGAGGGCTTCCACCAGCCGTGTGAGGTTCTTGCGCGGCTCGATCGTGCCGACTGTGAGCAGGAAGCGCTCCGGCAGGTCGTACTTGGCGCGGACGCGCGACACCTCGCTGCTCGGCACAACGCGGAAGTGCGGCGCGGCGGCCTCGTGCACGACGGTGATCTTGTTGTCGGGCGTGCCGTAATGTCGCATGAGGTCGTTCTTGGTCGCCTGCGAGACTGCGATGATCGCGTCTGCGCGGCGCACAAAGAGCGGCACGGCAGCGTTCAGAAAGTAGTAATTCAGCTTCTTGTGGTGCTCAGGGAATAGCTTGAAGATCAGGTCGTGGATCGTCAGGACGGTCGGCACACCGCGCAGGGGGAGCAGCAGGTGTTCGGTGGCGTGGAAGATCGCCGCGCCAGGGACGAGGCGGCTGAAGTCCATCCGCAAAAGCTGCCCCTGCCAGACCAGCATGCGCCACGGCTTATAGCCCATGCGGAACGCCCGCTGCGGCAGGTTGCGCCAGTTAGGGGGAACCGTCGCCTCCGAGGTGCGGTTGTAGAACAGGGTCGGCGGGATCTCCAGCTCGGCGATCAGCGCGTCGGCCAGTGAGCGGGTGTAGCGTCCCAGCCCGGCGCGGCTGTTCACGGCGGCCGAAACGTCGAGATAGATCGTCATGGGCGCAGCCTCACTTCCCGTCTAGCGCTCGCTCCCGATGCCACAGCACGGCCCACACAAATCGCGGCAGGCGGAGCATTCGCCGCCAGCGCCACGGCTCGCGGATCAGCCGGAACAGCCACTCCAGCCCCAGACGCTGCATCCAGCGCGGCGCGCGCGGAACCTTTCCGGCGGCGAAATCTACCGCGCCGCCCACGCCGATCGCCACGCGAGCCGTCAGACGCGGCGCGTTGCGGGCGATCCACAGATCCTGCCGGGGCGCGCCATATGCGACGAACAGGATATCCGCGCCGCTGGCGTTCACCCGCGCGACGAGGTCGTCATCCTCAGACGGATCCGGGCTGCCCGCGTAGGTGCCCACAATCTGCACGCCGGGGTAGCGCCGCCGCAAAGCGTCTGCCGCTTGCTCCGCCACACCCGGCGCCGCGCCCAGCAGAAACAGCTTCCAGCCGGTGCGCGCGGCTCGCTCGGCGATCAGCGGCAGCCCGTCGGAGCCGGTCACCCGTTCCGGCAGCGGCCGCCCCAGGAAGCGCGCCGCCATCAACAGCCCGACGCCATCCGCCACGCACAGATCTGCCTGGCGCAGCACGTGCCGAAACTGTGCGTCGTCCTGCGCAATCATGACAAACTCGGGGCTGGCGGTGCAAATCTGATAACACCGGTCCCCGCGCTCAATCCAGGTTGCAATGGTATCAAGCATGCTCTCGAACGTGACGGCGTGGACCGGCACGCCGAGGATGACGACATGCGGCGCGAAGGGTTGTGGCCGCTCCGGCACCATCAATCGGGCGCTCCTATGGTCGGATGGGATGTCGCGTCGCCTACCGCTAGATTGTTGTGCATTGTACCCCTGTCTGCCGCTTTGAGCGAGTGCGCCAGTGGTGCGATGGCTCGCGGGCGGGCGCCGGAGCACACGGCGCTCTAAGTTGCCATCCGTCCGCCGGGCGCTACAATACAGGAGAGTGGAAGCCGAGGGCCGGATATGGACGAAGAGCGCGACTATTCCCCCGCCGACGAGTACGCCGAAGACTATTCTGAAGACGCCGC
>CBINGT010000614.1:0-1885 GCA_966250245.1 uncultured Anaerolineae bacterium | reverse complement strand
TCGCCCTCAAGCGCCAGCACGGCCGAACCTGCCGCATCCGCTGGGATGGCGAAGACGTGCCGGTCCAGGCTGAAGCCGGGGTAGACGCGCACCGGACGACGCTGCTCCCAGCCCTCGCCGCGCAGGATGAGCTCGGCATCCGACCACGCGCCCGCCTCGCAACAGGATTGCGGCGCGAGCCATTCGAGCGTGACGCGTAGCTCCTGCCCTGGGCTGAGCGATCCGCCCGCTGCGTCGCTGCGCAGAAGCTGGATATCGTTGCCGGGCGCTACATCCGGCGGGATCTGCGATGTCGTGCCCGCGCTGGCGACCATGGCGAGTGGCAGCGTCCGCCCCGAAGGCACGCCGTCGATCAGCCGGTCTACCCCATCCGGCGCGGCGTCGCTGTAGAGGGTTAGCTCCAGAACATAGTCGCCCGGCGGCGTTCCGGCGGGGAGCGTCAGCAGGCTGAACGCCGCTCCCTGTTCGTCTGCGCCCCAAATCGAAGTTGGCGCCTGATCCGGGCGGCGGATGTCGCTGTCGCGGCGAGCGATGGTCCAGCCGGGCGGGTCGCTGGTCGCCAGCCGGGCGGCGACGCGCCAGTCCGCACCCGTTGGCTGAGGCAGCGTCCAGGTCGTCTGCGCGCAGATCGCTGCCTCGCCGGAGATCGCCGCCCCGTCCAGACGCAGCACGCCGAAATCTGCCGCGTCGTCGCCAACCGGCGCCAGCGCCAGCGGCCGCTCAACCTCATACGCCGTCGTGGTCAGGCCCTGCACGGTCAACACGTCGCCCGTCGCGCGACCGGCGGCGCTCAGCAGACAGGGGTACATCCCGCGCACATCGGCCGGAAGCTGGTACCACGTCAATAGCTCGACGTGCACCGGCATCGAGCGCCCGTCTAGCGCGGCGTTGATGCGCTCGATGGCCGCTTCTGCCGGGCTGTGCAGCGGCACGCCGACCAGCTCCGCGCGCACGCCTTCCTTCTCGGCGTAATACTCGTCGAGCGCCGGTTCCCACCCGTACGGAATGACGATCAGCGCGTCGGGCGGCAGGGTGGCGTAATAGCGCGCGATGGCGGCAAAATCGTCGTGGCCGTAGCGCGGGTGCGCCATCAGCGGCATCAGGCTCGCTACGGCGGTGGCCGAGGCGAGCGCCATCCCGCCCGCCAGCGCGCCGCGCCGCAGCCCGAGATCGTCTGGTAGGCAGTTCAGGCCGAGCGCGACGACCAGCAGCGTGGCCGGAAGCCCGGCGATGTAATAGCGCGGGTGAAAGTCGATGTGCGCCGCGATCAACTCGGCCGTTGCCAGCATGGGGAGCAGAACGGCTTGCGACAGGATCAGCAGGTTTGCGCGCGTCGGGCAGCGGGCCAGCAGCGCCGCGCACGCCAAAACGGTCACCAGCGCGAAGATCGCGGTCGCGATGTTCAGCTCCAGTTCGGCGCCGATCAGCGCCGGGACTGGGGCGAAATACGCGCGCCAGATGTCCCACGGCAGATTCAACGTCAGCGCGGGTGGTGTATTGAGCGGCGTGCCGCTGGGGGATTGGCTCAGCAGCCAGGGCAGATAGATCACCAGCGCCAGCGCTTGCCCGCCGAGCCAGATCGCCAGCTTGCGCCACTCCCGTGCGACAAGCCACACCGCCGCCACGGTCAGATTCAGCCACGCGACGACCGGCACGCTCAGGTTGTGCGTGTAGAGCAGGGCGATCTCGGCCGCCAGCAACGCCAGCCCGATTCGCCAGGGGAAGCCCTTTTGCGGGCGCAGCAGGCGCTCGGTCAGAAGCAGGATGACGAGCGTCAGCAGTGGGACGGCGACATACGCGCGGATTTCACGGGCATAGGCCCACAGCAGTGGCGAGGCGGCGAACAACGTCCCGGTCAGAATGGCAGCTTCCCAATGCCCCCAGG
>CBINGT010000613.1:0-1898 GCA_966250245.1 uncultured Anaerolineae bacterium | reverse complement strand
CGTCGCCGCCATGACTCCGATGAACAACGCCACCAATAGCGACAGACCGCTCCACACAGCCGCGCCGGTACCAAATGCTTCTGCATCGGTGCGTCCCGGTTCGACCGCGGAAATGCCCACGGCCAGCCCCAGCGTGGTGAGGAACAGCAGTGTGCCGATCACGGTCAACACGCCGGCCCAGATACCGCCCCAGGAAATCCTGAAGCCCGACAGGGGCGGAGCTACATTGATCTGCTCATGAATGATTGCAGCCATGACCTTGATCTCCCGGACTGAACTGACTACGCAATGAGCTGCATAGAAACTAGTTCCTCGCTTCGAGCGGCGGTCGCAAACGAATACGAAACGTCAGCAAGACGTCAACGTCGGGCGCGCTGAAGAAAGATTTGTCCTGCACGGCTTGTCTGCCGGTCCACGGCGATCCCTCGGTATTTCACCGTCAAACCGAGCCGTCTCGACGCCGCGCATAGCGATCCATCAATGGCGTCACCGATACGCCATGCAGAACGATCGAGCTGGCGACGATGACCAGCGTCAAGGCCAGCATCTGCCCGGCCAGCCCTTCGTCCAGCCCGCGGTTGATGGCGAAGAACAAATAGTAGATACAGCCGATGCCGCGTATGCCGAACCAGGAGATCAGCCGGCGCTGTCGGGGAGACGTGCGGCTGCCGAGCAAGCCGATCCAAATGCTCAATGGACGAATGATGAAGAACAACACGCCCGCAACCCACAACAATTTTCCTGCATGCGACACATGACTGAGCAAGGCGCCGACCATGAGCACCACGCCGACTTCCAGCACCCGCTCGAGCTGCTCGGTAAAGCTCAGCACCACGCCGGTCATGTGCTCCGGTCCATGCTGAGGACTGGAGGCTTTCTGTTCGATGCCGAGTGCGCCCTCCTCATCGCCATCGGCGAACTCGGAATCCCCGCGCGCACTCGCCTGCTCCTGTGAGCGCACGGCGCTGTGTTGTAGAGCCAGCCCCGCTGCAAACACCGCAAGAAAACCATACGAACGACACAAGACCGCGACTCCGTAGGACAGACCGATCAGGCCGAGCGTCAGAAACTCTTCCAGGCCGAGCGCCTCGCGATGACGAATGCGCAGATAAAGAATGCTTCGTCCCGCGAGCCAGCCCAGGACGCCGCCGATCGCGAGGCCGCCGGCGCCGGCCCAGATCAAGTCGATGGCCCACCAACGCCAGCCGCTTTCGCCCAGGGGATGCAACCCAAGCAGCCCGAGCCCGAGCAACACGAAAGGAAACGCCATCCCGTCGTTGAGCCCCGCCTCGCTGGTCAGACTGAAGCGCAAGGCATCGTGATCGCCCGGTTCACGCACCTGAACTTCAGAGGCGAGCACCGGATCGGTGGGCGCGAGCAGCGCGCCGAACAGCACGGCGGCGCCAATGGAAAAACCCAGCGCGCTGGTACCAAGCACGGTCAACAAGCCGATCGTCAACAACATCGCGCCGAGCGCCAGGCGCGCGGACAAGCGCCAGCGCAGATCGCTTAACGGCAATTTTATTTTCATGCCGCTCGCAAACAGCGACACCAGCACGGCGATCTCGGCGGCATGCTCGATCATCACAGCATCCTCGAACGGATGCAGCGCCAGCAGTCCCGCGCCTTTCGGGCCGATGGCAAAACCCGCAGCCATGTAAAGCATCGACGTACTGAGCGGCAGACGTTTCAACCGCGAGCCGAGCACGGCCATGACGACCAGCAACGCACCGATGACAGTCGACCAGATTGCGAATGTCACGTGCGCTGCTCGTGCGGAAGGCGGTTCATCGACACGCCGGTTGCGTGTTCCCGGCCGCGCGCTGACGTAGATGACACATCGCCTGCTGGATGGTCAGAACAGCTTGACCAGCGCCATTACGATGGCGATCGGAATC
>CBINGT010000612.1:0-1918 GCA_966250245.1 uncultured Anaerolineae bacterium | reverse complement strand
CTGGACGATTAAACTTGTACATTGGGTTAGCTAAAAACATAAAGATACAGAAGCTGCATGCAGCCTATCCCGGCGCGTACGGCAGTATCGAGAGCGCCGAGCTTGTTTTGCGCTAACCGCTAATTGCTAAAAGCTAATCGCTACAAGAGGGACTATCACAAACATGCGGATGCTCGAACGCCTGGCGGGCCGCCTCATTCTGATCGTGCCGATCGTGTGTGCGGCGCTGCTCGCTTCGCCGGGGCGGCTGATGGCGCAGGACGGCACCAGCGCGATCATCTTCACGCGCGCGACGGTCGTCTTCCCGGCAGCGATCCAGTTTGTCGTCGGCGTCAATGTCGAACCGGATACAGTTGCGCGCGCGACGCTCACGGTGGCGCAGGCGGGTGAAACGCTGTTCAGCTCCGAAGCAGGCTATGAACAACGCCGATTGGACGCGTATACCGAGTTGATCGCGACCTGGACGCTCGACCATCCGCCCTACCCGCGCGCGTTTGCGCCGCTGGCATATGAGTGGACCGTCGAAACGGTCGAGGGCGACGTGTCCGCCGCATCGGGCGAGGTCGTGGTCGTCGATCCGCACTTCGAATGGCGGACCGCCGGAGAGCCGCCGCTGACGCTTCACTGGCACAACGATCGCCTGAACGGCGCGGGGATTCGCACGGAGCTGGCGCCGGTTCTCGCCGCGCTGCGCGAGCATACCGGTCGGGCGCCGGAGTTCGAGTTCGTGATCTACGATCCAGCCGCGCCGCTCTGCCCAACCGTAACCGATCCGGCCACTGGCGAGAGTGTGACGGGCGTCGTCTCGCTGGAGACTGGGCAGGTCTTCGACTGCTCCGCCGCGCAGATCGTTCGCGCCTATGAATCTGCCGGGGTGCTGTTCGTGCAGCGTCCATCACTGGGCTACACGGAGCTACGCGACCTGCTGGCGGCGCGCATGGCGGGTGAGACGTACGCGGCGCTGTGGGACGAAGCGGGCGCCGACGTCCCGGCGTGGTTTGCGGCAGGGCTGGCGGCGCTGTATCGCCCGCGCGCCGACCTGGCCGCGCTCGGACTGGTCCGCGCCGCGCTGAACGATGGCGCCACGCTGCCCGCCGAGACGCTGGCGATCGATCCACCGGACGACGCGCCGCTCAACGAGCGTGCGTTGTGGGAAGCGCAGAGCGCGGTGCTCGTGCGCTATCTGGCGGACCGGCACGGCCCGGATGCGCCATTCGAGATCGCGCGGGCGCTGGCCGAAGGGGAGCCGTTCGAGGATGCGCTCGCCGCGCTGGACGAGACGCTCCCGGCGGCACTGTGGGACACGTGGGCCGCGTGGGCTGCGTCGGACGAAGCCGAACGCGCCGCCGTGTGGACGCCCTATCAATCGGTGGCGGTCGCTCCAACGGCCACGCCCACACGCGCGCCGACCGCCACGCTGCGCCCGACGGTCACGCCGACTCTGGCGCCGTCCGCCACGCCGACCGCCGAGCCGCGCTTCACGCCTACGGTCCTCGGCAACTTCGCGCCACAGGTGATCGTCGGACAGGCGCCGACCGAGCCGCCCTTGACGCCGACGAATACTGCGCTTCCGCCAGGCAGCCTGCCGAGCGCAACGCCACGTGCGGAGCCGCTTCCCCTCGCGGACGGCGCCACGCGGGAGCTCGACACGCGCCAGACCGCCGGGGTGGCGCTGTTGGCATCCGGCGGCGTGCTGTTTGTGATCGCGATCGCCCTGCTGCTCCGCGATGAAAGAAGCGGTTAGCAGTTAGCGGTTAGCGATTAGCGAAAACCAAAACAAGATTGAGTGAGCAGTGATTGGTCGATAAACTGCTTGCCGATGAGCGAAAATCAATACAGGACACGTGCGACTTTTAGCTCTTGGCTAACCGCTGACACCGAGGTGTATTGTGAAAAAAGCGATCTATGACTTCTCGTT
>CBINGT010000611.1:0-1921 GCA_966250245.1 uncultured Anaerolineae bacterium | reverse complement strand
TGCTCGACATTGCGCGGCTGGAGCAGAATCGCGTCGCACTCGATCTCAGCATCTGCCACTTGCAGGATGTGGTCGATAGCGCCTATACGGCTGTGATGAGCCTGGCGCTGGAAGCGGAGATCGCCATCGAAGTCAACCTGCCCGACGACCTGCCACCGGTCTGGATCGATATGGCGCAGATTCACCGCGTGCTGGTGAACCTGCTGGACAATGCGCTGCGCCACACGCCGTACGGCGGGAAGGTGCTGATCGAGGCCGAGCGGCTGCAGGACGCCGACGCGGTGTGTGTCTCCGTCTCCGACTCGGGCCCGGGCATTCCGGTCGAGGCGCGCGCCGCGGTTTTCGAGAAGTTCTCGCAGCTTGACAAGAGCGCTGTGCGCGGGCACAAAGGCTCTGGCCTGGGGCTGACGTTCTGTAAGCTGGTCGTCGAAGCGCACGGCGGGGAGATCTGGGTGGATGATGCGGCGCTGGGCGGGGCGGCGTTCCGCTTTACGCTGCCGCTGGCCGACAATCGCTCGCGGCAGACGCACCCGGCCGCGTCCTCTGGTACGAACCACTCGCATTGACCGCTATTTTCGCGAAAAATTCACCGAATCGAGCGTCCCAAAACCGCATTCCCGTGATACAGTGTTGATGGGGGAAACGCTTTATTCTGGCGCCATTGTTGGGTATGATGGCGTAGGGGGACGGGACCAAATGTTGGCGGGAAATCGCTGGAATGGGCAAACGGGTTTACCTCATGGGGCTGGCCTGGGCAGCGGGGATCGCAGCGCTGATCCTGCTGCTGGCGCCGCCGCTTGCCGCGCCTTCCAACTCTGCTGAGTGGGTTCTCTTCGCTTCGCTGATCGCTCTGCTGACAAATCTGGGCCGTCGCACGCCGCGCGGCATTGTCTCTCCGATCTCAACTGGCGCCCTGCTGACGTACCTCGCGCTAGGTAGCGAGCAGTCCGTTGCGGATGTGCTGCGCTGTGTCGCGTCCGGAGCCACGTTTGGCTATGCCGTGTGGTTCGTGCGGATGGCGCCCGCGCGGGTTGGCCGGGCGGGGCGGACGTGGGCTGCGCACCAACTGCTGCTCGCGGCGACGCGGCCAGTGCTCGGACTGGCTGCGGGGCATGTCTTCTACCGGGCGCTGGACGGCGTGCTGCCGTTGCACTCGCTTGCGGTGGACGATGCCTTGCCGCTGACTGGGCTGGTCGTGGGCTATTTCGCCGTTGCGGCGGGACTGGTCGCGCTGGAGCGGGTGGTCGCGGGATACCCCTCACATGGCACGCGCGAGCCAGAATGGGCTATCAGGCTGGCGGTGACGCTGCCGCCGCTGCCTATGGTGCCGTTGGGAGCGATCGTCTACCACACGCTTAGCGCCGAGGTCTTCGCGCTGCTCGTCGGCAACATGCTCGGCTTTGTGCTGGCGATCCGTCTGATTACCGACGCCCGCCTGCGCTTGCGACAGCAGGTCGAGGAACTGACCTCGCTCTCGATGGTCAGCCGCGCCGTTTCGACTGCTCCCCCGCTGGATGACCTGCTGACGCTGGTGGCGCGTCAGGCGTTGCACCTGCTGGAAGCGACACGCTGCCAGATCGCCCTGCTGGAGCCGGAGCAACACGTGTTGCGCGTGATCACGGTGCAGCGCAATGCCGAGGTGCGCGTCAGTATGGAGCGACTGTCTGGTCGCAGCCTGATCGAGCACGTCATCGACAACCACGCGCCGCTGCTGATCGCAGATCACGTCGCGCGGCGCGCGCAGGTGCTTCAGCTTGCGGCTCCGGCTGAGCCGGTTGAATCCTGGCTTGGCGTGCCGCTGCTGGCGGCGGAGCGCGTCCTCGGCTGTCTCGCGGTCGAGTCGCAAGATCCGGGGCGACATTTCACGGCGGCCGACGTGCAGCTTCTGAGCACGCTGTCCGCGCAGGTGGGCGTGGTGGCG
>CBINGT010000610.1:0-1926 GCA_966250245.1 uncultured Anaerolineae bacterium | reverse complement strand
GCGCGTGGCTGCTGCCAATGGATGCGTATTTCACCGACGAGGCGATCGTCATTCACGCGGACGTGCCCGGCCTGCGCCCAGACGAGATCGAGATCACGCTTGAGGGCGATACGCTGACGATTCGCGGCGAGATCAAGCGCGACGAAGACAGCACGCGCAGATACGTTTTGCTGGAGCGTCCGACTGGCAGGTTCGAGCGGACGCTGACGATCAACACGCCGATCGACCACGACAAGGTCGAGGCAACGTTCAGCAATGGCGTGCTGACGCTGACCCTGCCGAAAGCCGAGGCCGTTCGCCCACGCCAGATCACGGTCAAGAGCGGCTAAGCGAGCCGATTTTCCTGTCTTCCGTTGCCCTGCGAGCGTGTAGCGCCCGCAGGGTTTTTGTTTGCGACGCGCCTTGCCGCGACCGGCGCGCACGATATAATGAGCCTCTGCTGAGCGCCCGGCCAGACGGTTCCGCCGGGCTCCACTCCACGCGGGGGAAACATCGTGCGCGTTTTAATTACCGGCGCCGGGGGATTTGTCGGCGGCCACCTGGTCGATCTGCTGCTGACCATGCCGGACGTCCACCTGCATGCGGCGGTCCTTTCGCCACCCGGCAAAAACCCGCGCCTCGACGGCCGCCCGGTTGTCCAGCACGCCGCCGACCTGCGCGATCCGGACGCAGTTCGCGCGCTCGTCGCCGAGACCCGGCCGGATCGAGTCATTCACCTCGCCGCGCTGGCGGACGTCGCCGCGTCGTTCCGCGACCCGTGGGCCACGCTCGAAAACAACATCCGTATTCAGGTCAATTTGCAGGAAGCCCTGCTAAGCAGCGGCGTCAAGGCGCGCGTGCTGATCATCAGCTCCGGCGAAATTTACGGCGCGGCGGGCGGCACGACGGACCCGATTGACGAGAAGTTTCCCTTTCGCCCCACCAACCCGTACAGCGTCAGCAAGGTGGCGCAAGATATGCTCGGGCTGCAATACTTCCTGGCGCACGGGATGGAGATCATCTGCGCGCGGCCGTTCAACCACATCGGCCCCAGCCAGAAAGGTGGCTTCGTGGCGTCAGATTTCGCCAGCCAGATCGCGGCCATCGAAGCCGGCCAGCGCGAGCCGGTGATGGCGGTAGGCAACCTGGCGGCGGAGCGCGACTTTACCGACGTGCGCGACGTCGTGCGCGCGTACTGGCTGCTGTTGGAGCACGGCACGCCGGGCGAGGCGTACAACGTGTGCAGCGGGACCAGCCGAAGCATCCAATCGCTGCTGGATACGTTGCTCAGCTTCACCACCGTGCCGATTGAAGTCCGGCAAGACCCGGCCCGCATGCGCCCCTCGGACGTGCCGCGCCGGGTGGGCGACGCAAGCAAGCTGCGCGCCGCGACCGGCTGGCAGCCACAGATTCCGTTTGAGCAGACGCTGCTCGATATCCTCAACGACTGGCGTCAATCGCTGGGCGTGCCTGTTCGCCCCGATCGCCTCTGAAACTCAGGAGAAATCACACATGGCTAAACGCGCGCTGATCACCGGGATCACCGGGCAGGACGGTTCGTATCTGGCCGAGTTCCTGCTTGAAAAAGGCTACGAGGTATATGGGCTGGTCCGCCGCACCAGCACGATCAACTTCAGCCGGATCGAGCACATTCAAGACCGCCTGCATCTGATCCCAGGCGACATGCTCGATCAAACGTCGCTGCAACTCGCGCTGGCCGAGTGCCAGCCGAACGAGGTCTACAACCTCGCTGCGCAGAGCTTCGTGCAAACCTCGTGGACGCAGCCAGTGTTCACGGGCGACGTTACCGCGCTCGGCGTGACGCGCCTGCTGGACGCGATCCGCCACGTCGATCCGTCGATCCGCTTCTATCAGGCGTCGAGCAGTGAGATGTTCGGCAAGGTGCGAGAGGTCCCCCAGCGCGAGACGACGCGCCGGCTCATGGAC
>CBINGT010000609.1:0-1932 GCA_966250245.1 uncultured Anaerolineae bacterium | reverse complement strand
CGCATCGCGTTGACGTAGAAGCGATCGTTCGACCAGATGATCGTGGATTGCTGCAAGCCGAAACGTTCGGCGATCGATTGGAGCGTGTCGTTCGGCTGAACGGCGTAGGTGATCACCTCGCTGCGGCTGCGCGCGGGCAGGATCGTCAGAGGGCTTGGGTTGCGGCGGAGCGTACCGCTCCCCCCGTCGACCGGCTGTGACAGCGCCTGCGCGACAAGCTGCGGATCGGCGGTCGGCTGCACCCAATCCACTGGCTCGATCACGCGCGGCGGGTCGGTCGGCAGCGCTGTCGGATACTCGACTGCCGCGATCTCCAGCGGCGGGACCGTCGGCTCAAGCGTTGGGGCCTCGGTGGCCGTGGGCGGGGGAGCGACTGTTGTTGGGCGGGGCGGCGGGGGATCGGGCTCGGCCTGCTCGCGCAGCGCCATGATCGTCATCGCCAGCCCGAAGATCAGCCCGCCTGCAATCACAACACGGGTCAGCCAGCGGCCCCAGCGCCCGTCTGCGCGGCGAGAGCGTCGCGCCTTACCGGCAGCCATCGCTTTCCGTCCGCGACTGAACGATCATAAGCTGAGCGACCATACGATACTCCTGCCCCGTGCGCGTCACAGTAAAAATCAGCAGCGGCCCACTTTACCGCGCAGCGCCGCATTTGACAAAGACGCTCGCCCGGCGCTCCCCTCACGCCGGTTGACAGCCTTTCCCCTCGCGCTATACTTTCAGCCAATCGCAGGCGGAAGGGTGAGCACCCCATGACGATCAGCGCGCGACTCCGACATCTTCTGGCGCTGGGCGTGCTGCTGGCGGCGTTGGCGCTCAGCGCGGCCCCCCGGATCGGCGCGCAAACCGTCCCCGGTGCGATCTGTGTTGCGACGTTCACCGACCTCAACGGGAACTCCATCCGCGACGAAGGCGAGCCGCCGCTGGCGGGCGTCACCGTCAATCTGTCGACGGGCGAGCAGGTCGTCGCGACGCACGTCATGGCCGAGGGTGAGGCGCAATATTGCTTCGAGAACCTTGCCGCCGGAACCTACACGATCACCTTCCAGAACGACCCCGCTATGCGCAGTACCACCGCTAACGAGGGAACGTTCACCCTCGACGAAGGCCAGCGCCTGACGATCACGGATTACGGCGCGATCCCCGCCGCGACTGCGCAGACCGATCTCGCGGCTGAAACGAGCGCCGTCGTGCTTGAAACCAGGACCGACGAGCCAGCGTTGCGCCAGCCGGTGCGACTGGCGATCTCGGCGGCCGGAGCCGTCGCGGTGATGGTGTTTATGATCGGGCTCGGCGCGATTGTGCTCGGGATACGCGGGCTGGGTCCGCGCCGCCGTGCGCGACCCGTGCCGCGCTATTCGCAGAACTATCCCCCGCCGCCACGCCAGATCACCCCGCCCCGCGCCTGACCCGCTCTAATCTCTGGTATAATCCGCGCCATGCAGCCAGCAGAGCACCATATCGCCCTGAACGCGCACCTGCTGACCGCGCAGGCAGGCTATCGCAGCGCCGGGATCAACGGCTACATCGCGAACCTGCTGCGCGCGCTGCCGGATGCCGATCCGTCGCTGCGCTACACCGTGTTCGCGGGACCGCAGGCGACGGTTGCGAGCGGGCCGCGCGTCCGCGTGCGGCGCAGCGCGTGGAACACGACGCACCCGCTGGCGCGGATCGTGTGGGAGCAGTTGGCGCAGCCGCTTGCCCTGGCGCGCGCCCAGCCAGACCTGGCGCACCAGCTTGCGTTCGTCGCGCCGGTGCTGAGTCGCGCGCCGTTCGTGCTGACGGTCTACGAGATGCTGTTCGGCGATCATCCGTTCGTCGAGAGCGACGGCGGCTTCGCGGCGTCGGTGGTCGCGGGGCGACGCCGTCCACGCCCGTCGGGCGCGCCCGGATGGCTGCTCGCGGCGATCGATCGCGGTCTCGCCACGAACC
>CBINGT010000608.1:0-1948 GCA_966250245.1 uncultured Anaerolineae bacterium | reverse complement strand
GCCGGACCTGCGCGCCCGGCGTTCGGATCGTTCGTGCGCCACACAACGCCTATGGGCTGGGCTGGCGCGTGCGGACGTAGTTGTCGAGCAGTTCCAATTCCTGCGCGAACACACGCCGGAGCACGAGCGGATTCAGCCGCTTTTCGAGCACCCCCATCAGGCCGGGGCTGGTCTGGCCGGTGAGCGCAATGGATACGCGGGATTGCGCGCCATTCGCCAGCGGATCGACGGTGAAAGTGGTGACGACGCCCGCTTCGGAATCCGTCTCGACCATCACACGGCCGGGTTCCGGCTCGCTGACGATCATGCGGTACTCGCGGCTCGCGCCCATCACAGACATCCGCAGGCGGAAGACAGTCCCCGCGCCGACGCCACCTTCCTCGACCGTCAGTTCTTTGAAATACTGGCTGGGCAGAATGTTCGGATGGGTCGTGCGATAGTCTGCCAAGACGGCGTAAATCTCCTGAGGCCGGGCAGCGATGACACGGCTCACTTCAACATGGTACTGGCCCATAACATCCCCCCATCACGCATAGTCTCATCGCCACACGCTAGCGCATGCCCTGTTCGGAGTTTTCGAGGATGCGCGATAGCTCGCGCGCCAGCAGGCCGGTGCGCTCGTCGCGCAGCAGGGGCAGGCGGCTGCGCGTGCGATGTAGCTCGTTGAGGTCGATCTCCCGCACGAGCAACGTTTCCTCAAAGTACGGCGCGCACGCCAGAAACTCGCCGTTCGGGTCTGCGACGGTGCTGCCGCCCCAGAAGTTGAGGCCGTCCTCGAACCCGACGCGGTTGGCGTGCACGACGAATGTCGTGAACAGCCCGGCGTACGCCTGATTGATGCGCTCCACCCAGCGCGCGCTGCTCAGCCGATCGCTCTCGTCCAGTCCGCGACCGGGGCTGGCGCTGTGCAGCAGGAGCACATCCGCCCCGTCGAGCCACAGCAGATACGGCGGCGAAGCGTGCCAGAAATCTTCGCAGATCAGCACGCCGACGCGCCCGAAGCGCGTGTCAAACGCGCGCACGGTGTCGCCCCAGGCGAAGTAACGCCCCTCGTCAAATAGCGTGTACGTCGGCAGGTAGACCTTGTGGTGAACGTGCCGCACCTCACCGCCGCTGAGATACGCCTGCGCGATGTAGAAACGATGCCGCCGGTCTTCCTCGACGAAGCCGACGACCACGTCCATCCCATGATCGCTCGTCGCGGCCAGTAGCGGCCCGAAAACCGGATCGCCGGCGGTCGGGCGGATCGCCACCTCGTACACCAGGTCTTGCAGGTTGTAGCCAGTGAGCGACAGCTCCGGAAACAGCAGGAGCTCGACCGACTGCGCCGCCGCCTGCTCAATCAGCGCCAGGTGCTGCGTCAGGTTCGCCGGGACGTCCCCCAGCTTCGGGCTGATCTGCGCGATCCCCAGGGTCAGCTTCATCCACGCCATCCTCTCTCAGCGGACGAACCGCTGCCGCGCGCCGCCGTTCCAGCCAAACCGCGCTCGCCGCGACGACCGCCAGCAGCGCCACCGCCAGATCCAGTACCTGATCGGCGCGCCGGTCGAGCAACCGGGCGGCCGGGTCTGCCCGGAAAAATCCGATGAAATACAGGCCGAACCCGCTCAGTGCCAGGATCAGCCAGAAGCGCAGGCCGCTCAGCCAGCCGCGCCACGCCAGCAGCAGCACCAGCGCGAGCAGCGCCCCGCTGTACACCGCGCCCGCAAGCTGCACGTCCAGCCGGGGCGCGATCACGCCGTACACGTCCGGCAGCTCCGCGACCGCCCAGGCGGGCCAGTCCGCCAGCGTGCGGACCTCATGCCCGTACCCGCACCCGGCCGCGCGACCCCCGCCCCACGCGCCGATCATCCCCCGCGGCCACGCGACGGCCAACGCATCCGTCCAGGGGCCGAGCGGCACGCGGCGCAGGCGCATCATCCCCAGCGCGGCGGGGACGGCGAGCATC
>CBINGT010000607.1:0-1962 GCA_966250245.1 uncultured Anaerolineae bacterium | reverse complement strand
GCCGTTGTCACCCACAGCCTGAGAGGCGACACAAATGCGCCGTTTGCACCCAGGTCGTCGCCGAAGAAACCTCACCCCTTAACCCCCAGCCCCTTTTCCCCTCTCCATTGAATGGAGAGGGGCCAGGGGTGAGGTTCCCGGAAATGCGGGGTAAGGGCGGAGCTTGCTCCGCTCTTTTTCTGTTCGGCTCCACACAACGCGGCTGGCTTTTTCCCTGGCATCGGCTATCGCATAAATCGGGTTTATAATTCTGTTATCGATGTGCTGTCAAAGTCGGTGGGCGAAGGGGATGGACGATGCCGCTCTATTTGTCAAGGTTCAGCTACACACCCGAAACCTGGGCCAAGCTGGTGAGCAATCCCGAAGACCGTCGCAAAGCTGCTCAGTCGTACATTGAATCGGTCGGTGGCAAGCTGCACGGGTTCTGGTACGCGTTCGGCACGCACGACGGCTATAACTTGTGGGAAGCGCCCGACAACGTGTCCATGGCCGCGGTTGCGCTGGCGATCAGCGGCGGTGGCGCGCTGAGCTCGTTCGAAACGACCGTGCTGCTGACGGTCGAAGAAACAATCGAAGCGCTGCGCAAGGCCGCTCAGGTCCAGTATCGAGCGCCCGGCACCTAGCGGCTCTAGCGTGTGATTACCGCTTCTAGCGCCTGCGCCAGCGCCGCCGAACACTCCGGCGTCAGGTGAACGGGGCTGTCGGTGTAGCACTCGGCGGCGGGGAGCGCGTCCCACAAGTCGAGCAGCGTCCAGCCGGACGCGTCCGCCTCGTCCGCCAGCCAGTCGCGGTAGGCGTCATACGCCCAGCGGGGGTAAAACGCGTTGTAGCGCACGTCGCTGTTGGCGCCCTCGCTGATGAAAATCGGCTCGTTGACCAGCACGACCGGCACGTCGCCTGCCCGCGCAACTCCGGCTGCCAGCACGTCAAACGCCAGATCGTCGCGATCCAGCGCGCCCGGCGCAAACCCCCGCCACGTCTCGTCGTCGCTCAGGTCAATCGAGCGCGGCGTGTAGTCGCCATACGCCTGATCGACCCCCGTCAGCGCCCACGCCACGCCGTAGAGTTGCAGGCGCAGCAGGTCCGCCAGGTCGCGCCGCCGCCCGATAATCGTCTCGCCCCAGAAGTCCGGCTCCACGAAGCGCGGATCGTTCACGTCCTGCGCCAGATCCATGCGGGTGATCAGGTCACGCACGGTGTCGGGGTTGTTTTGCAGCAGGGCCGGATCAAGCTGGTCCCGCGCGGCGAACGATTCGAGCGTCAGCAGCCAGATAATCAGATCCGGCTTCGGTTCCTCGCGCAGCGCCGCGTCGAGCAGCGTGAGGTCTTTCAGCAGGGACATCGTGGGATAGCCGAAGTTGTACGCGCGCACCGGGCGGCCGTCGGCGCGCAGGTCGAGCCGGTTGATCTGCCCGGCGAGCGTGTCTTCGGGCCGGAGCAGGATGCCCCACACCGACGAGTCGCCCACCAGCAACACGCGGAACTCGCGCTCGTCCGCCGCCGCCCAGGTGTGGGACGCCATCATCGCGGGCAGATTGTACAGGTTGAGGTTGTACGACTCCGCCGGATTCTCGCCGTAGGGCAGGCGCTCCCGCCCCGGAAGCAGCGTGTTATACGCCGACAGGCGTCCCAGCGTGGGGAGCGGCTTCAGCAGCGCGAACGCGACGTTCAGCACGGCGAACAAGATCGCGGCCTTGACCACCACGCGGACGAAAAAGCCCCACGTGAACGGCCGGGCGGGGGTGTAGAGCCATTGGAACGGCGGCGACGGTTGCATGGCGAGAGTCAGCTCGGTGCAGCTATAAAGCGGCGAAAAACAGCACGAAAGCAGCCACCAGCAAGAAGAATAGTATCACAAACGGTTCCGGCGCTGCGGGGGTCATAGGTTCGTCTCCTGGTGCAGTCTTTAGAACCTCACCCCTGGCCCCTCTCCGTTTACGGAGAGGGGAAAAGGGGCCGGGG
>CBINGT010000606.1:0-1964 GCA_966250245.1 uncultured Anaerolineae bacterium | reverse complement strand
ATCGCGCCCACCGCCGAGGCAAGCTGCGTGTGAAGCTCGCGCTGTTGCAATTCCAGCCCGACCTTCGCCTGACGCGCGCGCCGCGCTTGTCCACGCTGGTCTGCGGCGTGCGGCGAGATGATCTGCGGGATGGCATGCAGGATGGCGGCGTGGGTCGTGCCCATCCCGCCGTGATGCAGGATCACGCTCAGCCGGGGGAAGACGTGATCGTAGTCGATCCAGCTCAGCAGGCGCGTCCCGCCGGGCAGACGGCTCTTGAGCAGGCTCTTTTGCTCCTTCGTCATCGGCGTGCGCCCGATCACGACCAGCGGAACGAAGCCGTTATCCGCCAGCGCCCGCGCGCCCCACACGAAGAAGTTGTGATCGCTGGTGAACGTGCTGCCGAGCGTCACCAGGCCGATCGGCTGGTCGGGCGGGATCGCGTCCAGCCAGTCGGGGGCGGGTCCTTTCGGCGGCTGTGCCACCCCACCGACGAATTCCGTCTGTGGCAGGAACGACTCACCCTGATACCAGTACGGACTGAAATAGCTGATGTGCAGGTGCGGGCTGATCACACTCGGCGCTGCCCCGCCGCCGAAGTTCGTCCCCTGTAGGCCGAACTGCTCGCACAGTCGCTCCAACCGCGCCACGCCTTCGCGCCCGACCGGCCGCTGCGCGTAGGCGAGCTGGTCGTCGTCCAGCGGCGGACCGGCAGGCCATCCCCCGACGACCAGCGGCACGTCGAGCTTTTCCGCCGCCAGAGCCGCCGCGCTGAGGAAGGGATCGGTCACGATCAGGTCCGGAGTACCAATCTCGTTCGCCAGCGCCAGCAACGACTCGACCCCGCGCGGGACGAGCACCTCGTCCAGCCATGTGTCGAGCGCGCGCTGGTAGCGCAGCACAACCGGATCGCCCGCCATACCCATCGGCGCGGCGGGCAGCGGCGGCGGGGGCGGCCAGCGCCAGCCCGTGTGCTCGATCGCGCTAAAGGGCACGCCTGCCGCCATGACGAACGGCTCGATCCGCGCCTCAGACACCCAGCGGACGGCGTGCCCGCGCGCCTGAAGCGCCTGCGCGGTTTTCAACAGCCCGCCCCAGTCCAGATGGCTAGGCAGCGGCGCAGAGGTAAACCAGATGGTTGCCATAAAGTCTCTCGTGTGGAAAAGCCCGGATGCTCGCCCCGGTATACCATCGCGCGGCGTCCCCTGTCAAACCGTGCCCGCGCGGGGTGAGTTTTGCTATAACTTGGGCAAGCTATATCGGCTGAGATGGTTGGTATTAGGCATAGTTGAGGAGAGCATATGGCAGCACAAATTCCCGACTCGCATCGGGACCTTCTGGAACAGCCAGTCGTCGTAGGGCTGGTGACCGTCATGCCGGACGGCCAGCCGCAAGCGACGCCGGTCTGGTGCGACTTTGACGGCCAGCACATCATCGTCAACACGGCGCGTGGTCGTCAGAAGGATCGGAACATGCAGCGGAACCCGCATGTGACCGTCCTGGCGATAGACCCGAAAAATCCGTATCGTTATCTGGAAGTACGCGGTCAGGTGGTCGAAGCAACCGAAGAAGGCGGCATTGAGGTGATCAACCGCCTGTCGGAGAAGTACACCGGCCAGAGCGATTATTACGCCGGAATGCCGGAGCGGCGCGCAAAAGAGCGGCGCGTCACGTACAAGATTCTCCCGACGCGTGTGATCGCCTGGGGCAACTAGCCCACAACCGAGCTCAAGGGGCGTCGGGCAATCCGGCGCCCTCACGCTGCCCACTTTTCAGCCTACGCCCGGCCTATCTTGCTTGAAACCCGCTGCTATCTGCGCTACGTTATGGCAAGATCGCCCCGCATCAGCGGAAAACATCAAAAACCGTTTGGTCATTTGAGGCAAGCGTCCATGAGCATCGGACTTTCATCACAGCAGCTTCTCGGTGGAAAGCGTCGCGCAGCCTGGGCCGCGATCCTGATCGCGCTGGCGGCCGCGCTGCTC
>CBINGT010000605.1:0-1970 GCA_966250245.1 uncultured Anaerolineae bacterium | reverse complement strand
GACGAGCTAGGCGTGCGCGAGCGCACAATCGGCGTCTCGCCGGTGGGCTGCGCGGTGTTCGCCTACAAGTACTTCAATGTGGACAATGTCGTCGCTGCGCACGGTCGCGCGCCCGCGATGGCGACCGGCATCAAGCGTGTGATGCCAGACCGCGTCGTTTTCACCTATCAGGGCGATGGCGACTTGGCGGCGATCGGGCTAGCGGAGATCGTCCACGCGGCGACGCGCGGCGAGAACTTCACCACGATCTTCATCAACAACGCGATCTACGGCATGACCGGCGGGCAAATGGCGCCGACCAGCCTGCCTGGCCAGCACACATCCTCGTCGCCCGGCGGGCGCGACGTCGAAATGGCGGGCTTCCCGGTCAAGATGGCGGAGCTGATCGCGGGGATGGCGGGCGCGGCGTACGTGGCGCGGCGGTCGCTGCACAGTGTCAAAGAAATCAACCGCGCCAAGAAAGCGATCCGCGCGGCGTTCGAGGTGCAGCTCAACGGCCTCGGTTTTGCGATGGTCGAACTGCTGTCGTCGTGCCCGACCAACTGGCACATGACCCCGCCCGAGGCGCTCGAATGGATCGAGCGCGCCATGATCCCGGCCTTCCCGCTCGGCGACTACAAAGTCATCGAGCCAGTGCAGGCTTTTTTGAAGCGGTAGGTGGGCGATGCAGGAAGAGATCATTTTCGCAGGCTTCGGCGGCCAGGGCGTGCTTTTCGCAGGGCAGCTTGTCGCGTATACCGCGCTGGCCGAGAACAAGCATGTGACGTGGATCCCGTCCTACGGGCCGGAGATGCGCGGCGGCACGGCGAACTGCACGGTCGTTATCAGCGACGAGCCAATCGGCTCTCCGGTCACGTCACGTCCCAGCGTCGCCGTCGTGTTCAACAACCCGTCGATGGAGAAGTACGCCAACCTCGTGAAACCCGGCGGCCTGCTGATCATCAACGAGTCGTTGGTGATATTCACCACTACCCGGACCGATATCACCGTCATCCGTATTCCCGCGACTGAACTCGCGGCGGAGATGGGCGAGGCGAAGCTAACGAATATGCTGCTGCTTGGCGCGCTGCTGGCCCAACGGCCGGTTGTCTCGCTAGAGACAACGAAACGCGTGCTGGTCGAGAAGCTCGGCGCAGGTAAGGCGCACCTTCACGCGGCGAACGTCGCGGCGCTCGAGCGCGGCTGGGTGCTCAGCCGGGATCGCATCCCGGCAACCGAAACCTTGTAATCCCCCTACACTACAGGCACAAACGCCCGCCCACATTCGGCGTGTGGCGGGCGTTTGATTCTGAGTCGGGTTCGGAGTACAGTACGGCCCATTGTCCTATCATAGTCCTAATGCGAACACTTGAGACACGCCATGGCCGACCAACCGAACTTTGAAGGATTCGTCTGCCCGCTTCCGCTGCGCGACTATCCCCAGATCGTCCTGGGGCACGGCAGCGGCGGGCGCCTGTCCGCTGACCTGATCCAGCATCTATTTGTGCCGCTGTTCGACAACCCGGCGCTCGCCAGCCTCAACGATCAGGCGACGCTCGAGCTAAACGGGCTGCGGCTGGCCTTCACGACCGACTCGTTTGTCATCAACCCGTTATTCTTCCCCGGCGGAGACATCGGCAGCCTGGCGGTTCACGGCACGGTCAACGATCTGGCGGTCAGCGGGGCGACGCCGCTGTTCCTCTCGGCGGGCTTCATCCTCGAAGAAGGGCTGGCGATGGACGCCCTCGGCCGGATCGCGACCAGCATGGGGCGCGCGGCGCGCGAGGCGGGCGTCCAGATCGTGACCGGCGACACGAAGGTGGTCGAAAAGGGGCACGGCGACGGGTTATTCATCAACACCGCCGGGATCGGCGTTATCCCCGCCGGGCTGCGGATCGCGGCGGACCAGGCGCGCCCCGGTGACGTCGTCATCGTCAGCGGGACGGTCGGCGATCATGGCATGGCGATCATGTCCGTACGCGAAGGGCTGG
>CBINGT010000604.1:0-1978 GCA_966250245.1 uncultured Anaerolineae bacterium | reverse complement strand
CTACCCCACTCCGCTGCCAACCCTCTCCAACACACCGGCGGCATCGACCTGCTAGCGTGGGCGATGCCGCCGGATTTCGCACGCCTTCGCGCCTCTGTTAGCGCATGAATTTTCCGTGAAAAACACCCACGCTCCACACGCGAAACTCTGTGCCTATCTCTAAGCTGAATACCGTGCCGCTTTTATAAGCATATAAATTTACAATTTTCATTTCTATCAACCTTGCCTACGTAAGATTGTTTGTCTATGATTATGTGGATTTGCATGTCCCTCTTTAATGCGGGGTAGCCGCATCGCCTCCGAAAGGTCATAGAGTTGGCCGAGCTCCTGTATCCGATGGGGTTGATCCTGTCGGGCTGGGCAGTGTTCTTTGCGATTTGTTATGGTTTGGGACGCGCCATCTGGAAAGCACTCCACATCGACGCCCTCGACGAGTTCCGGGGTATCCTGACCTTCTGGGTTGGCTGGGGCGCCCTCGTCCTATTTCTGCAAATCTGGCACCTGGCGTTCAAAGTCGACAGCCGCGCGTTCGCCATCGTCGCGGTCGTCGCGGCGATCTCTCTGCTGCTCGACTGGCGAAATATCCTGCGCGACGTCTATCACCTCATTCGCCATCGCACGCTGCTGTGTCTCGCGATCGCCGGGGTGAGCGTCGTCTTCGCCAACCAGGCGATGCGGCCGCTGTACGACTACGACACCGGTCTGTATCACCTGCAGGCGATACGATGGATGCAGGATTACCCGATCATCAAGGGGCTGGGGAACCTGCACGGCCGGTTTGCGTTCAACAATGCGAATTTCCTCTACGTCGCGCTGGTGAGCGTGGGTCCGTGGCGCGGCGCGGAGTTGAACATCGCCAACAGTCTGCTGATCATGGTCGCCACCGCGCAGGCGCTGACCGGCCTGGACTGCGCGGTTCGCCAGCGGCGGAACTGGAAGCTGAAGCACGTGTTTGCAGCGTTGATGATATTCCCTGTGGTGGATTCCGCTCTGCTGCGCGGGACCATCAGCAGCCCGTCGTCGGATGTAGCCAGCGCGATGGTCCAGCTCTCGCTGATGGTGGTGTTGCTGCACTTTCTCCAGCGCAAGGACTATTCCGGCGCGCAGGCGTTCCACGAACTGGGGCTGATCGTGTTCCTGGCAGCGCTCGGCATCGCAATCAAGCTCAGCTCCGGGGTGTTCAGCGCGGCGGCCGTGCTGCTGAGCGTGAGCGTGTGGCTGGCGCATCACTGGCACGTGCCGCGGCGCGTGGTGAGCGGTCTCACCGGGCTGGGCCTGATCGGCGGCGTGGTGCTGGTCCCGTGGATGGCGCGGGGCGTTGTGCTGAGCGGCTACCCGCTGTATCCCTCGACGGTGCTGGCCGCGCCGGTAAGCTGGCGCGTCCCGGCGGCCAGCGCGGAGTCCGAAGCGCGGTGGATTTACAGTTGGGCGCGCTGGCCGGCGCACCATCCGGACGAGGTTCTCAGCAATTGGGACTGGCTCGATCCGTGGCTGGAGACGCAGCGCGACATCCCGACTGCGTATCTCCCGGCGCTGATGGCGGTCGCCGCGGCGCTTCTTGTCGCGCTCCGCTTCGCGACCGATCGTCACGCATTGGCGCGGCCAGGGCTGGCGTGGGCGTTCCTGCTCCCCGCGACAGTTGCGGTGGGCGCGTGGTTTTTCAGCGCGCCGAACCCTCGCTTCGCCGTCCCGTCGCTTTATGGCACGGCGATCGGCGCGTGCTTGCTGGCAGTGTCGAGCTTCCAGCGCTCGACGCGGACCCTGTTGGCGGTCTTTCTGGTAGCGGCGCCGCTCGGCTGGCATTTACTCAAAGAAGCGTCGCCGCATCTGGTGCACGCCGGGCCGGAACGCGGGCTGCATCCAGTGAACTCGATTGAACTGAGAACCTACGAGACAGAGTCCGGTCTGACGCTCTACTGCCCTGCGTCCGGCGATCGCTGCTTCGACGCGCCGCTGCCGTGCACGCCCTACCCCAACC
>CBINGT010000603.1:0-1986 GCA_966250245.1 uncultured Anaerolineae bacterium | reverse complement strand
CAAGTTCCTGGCCGAGACGGAAGTATTCCGCGCCATTCGTCGCGGCCTGGACTGCGTGATTCTGAACCCCGCGGTCATCCTCGGCCCCGACGACATCAACCAGATCTCGAGCAGCACGGTGGTCGAGATGGCGCGCGGCAACGTCCCGCCGACCGCGCCGCCGGGTGGCGCGACGCTGATCGACGTGCGGGATGTGGCCTCGGCGCACGTCGCCGCTGCGGAACGCGGGCGCACCGGCGAGCGGTATATCCTGGGCTCGGTCGATCTGACGCACAAGGCGTGGCTGCGCCTGACCGCACACATCCTCGGCAAATCGACGCGTCTGATCACCCTTCCGGCGAGCGTGGTGCTGCTTGCCGCGTATGTCGCGGATGCGCTGCGCCGCCTGGGCGTCAAGCTGCCGATTGAGGGGAACCAGCTTCGCCTCAGCACGCGCATGATGTTCTATAACTGCGAGAAGTCGTGGCGGGAGCTGGACGAGCCGCGCGTGCCGATCCAGCAGAGCATCCGCGAAGCGTACGAGTGGTATCGCGCGCGTGGGGATATTTAGAATGCAGCGGTTAGCAGTTAGCGATTAGCCAAAACCTGAATGCTGGTCGGCGCGCAGATCCTCACCCGTAGGGATAAGGGGTGAGAATACCCCCCGGCGGGCTTCGTGCGTGCCGATCCACTCTGATTTCACTTTATTGCTAACTGCTCTCTTTTTCAATTTTGTGCTATTCTGTCGTGCATTAATCTTTGAGTAACTTTGAGAAAGTGTTTTGGAAAGGACACCCAGGAATGGCCGAGAATTATCGGGCTGTAAACTACAAAGCGGAGCTGGTCGGCGTGCTGGGCGATCCCGTTGCGGAGAACCCGACGGGCGTCATGCAGGAAGCCGCCTTCCGCGCCACCGGGCTCAACTGGCGCTACCTCACGATCCAGGTCAAGCCGGACGATCTGGCCGACGCGATCAAGGGCGTGCGCGCTTTCGGGATGCGCGGTATCAACCTGACCATCCCGCACAAAGTCGAGGTGATACAATACCTGGACGAGATCGCGCCCGACGCGCAGAAGATCGGCGCGGTGAACACCGTGCGGCGCGTCGGGGATCACCTGATCGGTGAGAACACGGACGGCAAGGGGTTTTTGCGCGGCCTGCAGGTGGATGCCCACTTTGACCCGGCGGGCAAGCGTGTCGTGATCCTCGGCGCGGGCGGCGCGGCGCGCGCCATCAGCACCGAGCTGGCGTTGGCTGGGGCGGCGGAGTTGCTTATCGTCAACCGGACGAAGCAGCGCGGCGAGGATATGGTCAACGACGTGCGCTACCGCACCGGTGCGGCGATCTCGTATATTCCCTGGAAAGAGACGTATGTCGTTCCGCCGGAGGTGGACCTGCTGGTGAACGCGACGTCGATCGGGCTGTATCCCCACGTGGACGACATGCCCGACGTCAATCTGGAGCGCGCCAAACCCGACCTGCTGGTGTGCGACGTGGTCTTTAACCCGGTCGAGACGCGCCTGCTGCGCGCGGCGCGCGAGCGCGGCCTGCCGACGCTCGACGGGCTGTCGATGCTGGTCTACCAGGGCGTGATCGGTTTCGAGCTGTGGACTGGCCGCGACGCGCCGGAAGCGGTGATGAAGGCGGCGCTGAAAGAGGCGCTTGGCATCGAGTAGCGGCGCAACCGGGCGGGCTGGTGCGCGTACAGATCAACAACCGAGGCGCGCGGCGTGTGCCATGCGCGCCAAGTGATTCAGGAGACAGCACATGGCTCGCGTAGACGATCTGCTCGCCGAGAAATTCCACTGCCCGCGCTGCGGCAACCACGGCGCTTATGCCGAGCGGCTGTCGATGTCTGGCACAGGGCTGTCTCGCCTGCTGGAGATCCAGGCGCACCGCTATTCGTTTGTGTCGTGCTCGAATTGTGGCTATACCGAGGTCTACAATCTGAGGACGCTTGAGGGTAAAGACAACCTCGGCACGTTTCTGGACATTCTGTTCGCCGA
>CBINGT010000602.1:0-1991 GCA_966250245.1 uncultured Anaerolineae bacterium | reverse complement strand
GCCGTGGCAACGTCGAAGCTGTGCGGCATGCTGGTAGTCATGTGCTTCAGCACGCGGTCCTTGCGGCGGCCCAGCACGCTGTCGTAGGGACCGGTCATGCCCACATCAGAGATGAACGCGCTCCCGCCGGCGACAAACTGGATTTCGTTCTGCACCTGGGCGATTTCATCTACGAGGTGGTCGAGTATCCTGACGAGGTGAAGACGCGCTACGACCGCACTATCTATGAAGTCGCGCGCATACCGGACGGCCACAAGATCGGCAACTTCCACATTCCACTGACTGTCGACGGCTACCGCGCTGTCTACAAGGGCTATCTCGCCGATCCCGACCTTCAGGACGCTCGCGCTCGCTGGCCGTTCGTCGCCATCTGGGACAACCACGAATTCTCGTGGCAAGGCTGGCAAAGCATCGTCAAGGGAGGACCGTTTGAGCAGCCTGGCCAGACGGTCAAGGTCGCGGCGAATCAGGCGTGGTTCGAATACCTCCCCGCGCGTGTCGCTCCCCCAAGCGGGTTACTCGAGCACTTCGGTCCACCCGCTGTAAAAGATGTAGCGATCAAGGAGTTCGATGAGAACGGTCTTGGGGTGGAACCGAATAACCTGATCGCGATCAACAGCCTCCAGGCCTACAGGTCGCTGCGTTACGGTCAACATCTCGACCTGATCATCACTGACCAGCACAGTTATCGAAGCGCGGATCCCTTCAGCGATCCGTCTCTCGGAAAACTCGGCGGCGACGAGTACATAGGAATGTTTCCTGAGCCGTTGATGCAGGCGCTCGACGGCGGCCGCGCCTTTAACGGCGGCAATCCTCCTCCGGAAATCCGCTTCAACGATGCGCACGTGCCCAACCCGCAACGCAGCGCGCCGCCGCAAACGATTCTCGGCGCGAAGCAGAAGGCATGGTTCAAGGACAAGCTCGAGAGCTCAACTGCAAGGTGGAAGATCTGGGCGAACTCGCAGGGCGCGCTCGATTATCGCGCCGACCCGCAGAACCTGCCCGCGGGTCTCACCAAGGAGTCCTGGCCCGCGAACACTTTCGCCTCTGTCGGCGGGGGTGATTACGGCACCGCGTACGTAGAGCGCGCCGAGATCTACAATCTCGTGCGTGATTCCAAGATCACGGGCTTCGCCATCGTCTCCGGCGACCGACACAGCTTCTGGGCTGGATATGCGACTGCGGAACTTCCGCCCGGAAAATTCGAGCCGGTCGGGTTGAGTTTCATTGGCGGCTCACTCGTCAGTCCCGGAGCGATGGAGGCCTATGAGCACAGGCTGCCGAAGGATGCTCCGCTACGACCGCTGTTCCTTGCAGACAGGGATGCCGGGGCGAAACCGGACTGGACCTTCAACATGCTGCTGAGGCACGGCGTTCGTGCGTGCCTCGAGTATGCAAAGAGTTTCGATCTTGCGCGCGCACGCTCCAAGTCCAACCCGGATCTCGCTCCGCACCTCGAGTTCGTCGATCTTGGAGGGCACGGTTATGCGAAGGTCCAATTGTCGGCCGATGAGATGCGCACCGAGTTTGTCTGCATCCCGCGCCCGATTGTGCGCAGCGAAAGTCCGGACGGGGGTCCCATCAGGTATCGGGTATTGCACACTGCTTCATTGTGGAAGAGCGGAGAGCGCCCTCAGCTGAAGACGTCGGTGCTCGAAGGCGATGTTGGATTGTCGATTTGACGGACTCGTTGACACAGACTGCCGAGAGTGGCGACGTCCTCCGTCGAACAATTTCGTCGCGTCGTGAGATCGCTGACACGCTTCGCAACCCTCTCTAAGGAAAGCGCACTATGGCCAAGTACCTGATCTCCTTTCCCAGCGCGGCGATGGTCGTGCCCGACGGCGAGTTGGAGGCGGTGGGTCGCGACGCGCACGCCGTGATCGAGGAGGCTAAGGCCGCTGGAGTTTACGTATTCGGCGGCGGCATCGACGAAAACGTGCCGCCCGTGCGCGTCTCGGCCGACGGTTCGGTCGCCGAGGGGGGCTACC
>CBINGT010000601.1:0-2005 GCA_966250245.1 uncultured Anaerolineae bacterium | reverse complement strand
GGCGCGCGCTCGCCGACCTGCACGCCCACTGGCGCCTCAGCGGCGGCAGGTTCCCCGGCGCTATCGTCGGGGGAAATGCTCGGCGGCTCAAGCCCCGGCACGGCAGGCAACCCGCCGCCCAGGTCGGGCACGTCCAGCGCGCCCGGCGGCGCTGAATCGAGCGGCAGCGCGTCACTCTGCGCGGCGAGCGCCAGACTCGCAGGCTTGGCGGCGAAGAAGACATCCGCCTTCGGGCCTTCGCTGATGCAGTTGATCACATTTCGCCAGCGCACGTCGCCCTCAATCGCGCCGACGATGCAGTTTTCCATGTTGATCGAGACGTCCGCCAGCGAGCCCTGGTTGCCGCCGATCTGCGTCAACCGCTCCAACTGGCCGGAAAAAACCAGCACGCCGATCAGGATCAGGAACGCGCCGCTCAGCAGCTCGACCGTCCGCATGCGCCGCTGCAAGCGCCGGAACACCCCCTGCGCCTGATCGAGCGCGAGCGCCGTCAGCAGGAAGGGGATGCCCAGGCCAAGCGAGTAGGCTGTCATCAGCGTGCCCGCCTGCGGCAGAGAGCCGCCTTCCGCCGCGAGGGTCAGCACCGCGCCGTAGATCGGGCCGATGCACGGCGTCCACCCCGCCGAGAAGACAACGCCCATAAACAACGAGCCGCCGTACCCCGCGCGCGAGGTCATGGCGTCCTGGCGGCGCGTATCCACGTAAAGCGCCATGTGCGCCTGATTGATGATCGTGCCCCAAAACTGCCCGGCGGTATCGGTCTTCAGCGCGGGCCGGAAGACCTGCGCCAGCACCAGCACGACCACCAGCGTCAGGAACCAGGACTCGACAAACAGCCAGTAGATCGCGCCGATCACCGCGATCCCGACCAGGACCGAGATCAGGTTGCCGTAGGGGTTGCGGTCAAGCTGGAGCGCCTGGCGGTGCAGCCACGTCAGCACACGCGGCAGCACGCCCATGATGTGCAGGCCGAACAGGATCACCGCCGTGCCGCCGATCCGCGCGATGGCGTCCTTCACCTGCGCGTCGGAGATACCGATCGCTTCGAGCGAGGTCAGCGCGGCGGTCGTCAGCAGGCCGAACAGCACGAAGAACAGTGTGAATCCGAGGACGAAAAACACCCCGTGCGTAAACGTCTGGAAGCGGCTGCGCGCGGCCTGGGTTTGTCCCATCACCGATACCTGGCGCGTCATGCGGCCGCCCATGTAGCCGATGTACGCGGGCACCAGCGGCAGCACACACGGGGATATGAATGAAATCACTCCAGCCAGGAACGCCAGCCCCAGCGTTACATCACCCGTCATCTACGCTCTCCAAACCAACGACCTACACGCCCGATTCTTCCGATGCATCAACCTCTTGCGGCGTTCCATCTTATCCGCAAGTGTAACGATCTGGCGCGGCGATTGCCACTGAATTTCGCGGAAGCAGGCGGTTTAGCTTGCGACGGTCTGGCGGAGAAGCAGCCCGCGCAGAACGATCCCCAATCCCAACATAACCACGACCGTACCGATCAGCGTCTCGCGCCACGCCGCGATCCCCTGCACGTCGAGCAGCGCGCTGATCCCGACGCCCGCCAGCGCCGCCGCGCCGAGCGCCGAGGTCACGTTCCGGCGGTTGAGTGCGATCACCAGCCACAGCCCGGCGATCGCCAGCACCACGAACGGCCATTGCTCCGGCACAGTCAGTTCCAGGCGGTCGAGGTTGCGCAGCGTGCCAACTACACCCGCCGCGATCAGCAGCAGGGCAAGCACCAGCACGCCAAAGCGCACGCGAACACGAGGGCCGGTCCGGCGAATGTGAACCGGGCGCACCTCGTCCTCACGCTCTACGCGCTCGTACGGCATCGGCTCGGCGAAGACTTCCGGCGGCGTGCTTTCGACCGGCACAAACGGCTGCAAGTCGTCTACGATCGACGGCTCGGTATAGTCAGTGGAAAACTCTTCGGGTGCGCGCTCGGCTTCTTCTTGCCGCGCACGCCGACGGCGGATCGGGCGCAATCGAC
>CBINGT010000600.1:0-2014 GCA_966250245.1 uncultured Anaerolineae bacterium | reverse complement strand
GTCAGCTCCCGGCCCGCGTCGAGCAGGGCGCGGACCTGAACGGCGTCGTGCGCTTCGGCGTAGACGCGCAGCACCGGCTCGGTCCCGCTGGGACGAATCAGCAGCCAGCTATCGTCGGCCAGGATGAACTTAATCCCGTCGAACGTCAGCACGTCGCGGACGGTTTCACCGGCCAGCGTGCCGGGCGCGACCGCTTCCAGACGCCGCACCATCTCGCGCTTCGGGACCGGCGCTTTCAGCGTGTAGTCGGTGCGGTCGTAGCAGGTCGGCCCGTACTGCGCCTGCAGATCCGCGACGATCTCGTGCAGGGGGACGCGTGCGTCCGCCATGATCTCAAGGAGCAGCAGGCCCATCAGGATCCCGTCGCCTTCGGGGATGTGCCCCTTGATGCTGATGCCGCCGGATTCCTCACCGCCGATCAGCACGTCGCCGTTGAGCATGTGGTCCGCGATGTGGTTGAAGCCGACTGGCGTCTCGTGGAGCTTCAGGCCGTGCTTGGCGGCGATACGGTTGAGCATCATGGTGGTGGAGACGGTCTTGACCACGTCGCCGGACCAGCCGCGCTTCTCGACCAGATAGCGCAGGGCCAGCGCCATGATCGTGTGCGGATCCACGAAATTCCCGTGCGCGTCCATCGCGCCGATGCGGTCCGCGTCGCCGTCGGTCGCCAGCCCGACATCCGCGTGTTGGGTCTGGATGGTCGCGGCCAGCATGTCGAGGTATTTGCGGATCGGCTCGGGGTGGATGCCGCCGAAGCCGGGGTTCAGCTCGCCGCGAATCTCGGTGACGTGGCAGCGAGTGCGCGAGAGGATGGCGCGGATCGCGGTGCGGCCAGAGCCGTACATTGGGTCCGCGACGATGCGCAGCTCGCCTTCGGAGATCTTGTCGATGTCCACCAGCGACTCGAGGTGCTCGTAATAGGCGTTGGTGGGGTTGAAGCGGCGGATCAGCCCCTCTTCGAGCGCGCGCTCGTAGTCCATCAGGTTCGGGCCGCGCGCCTCGCGCTGCTGCACTTCGAGGTATTCCTCGACGCGCGCGCAGTCGACGGGCAGCGCCGAGCCGCCATAGGATGCTTTGAGCTTGAACCCGTTATAGCGCGGCGGGTTGTGCGAAGCGGTGATCACCACGCCCGCCGACGCCTTCTTGTGCAGGATGTTGTAGCTGATGGCCGGGGTGGGCGCGTCCGTGCGCGACAGCCAGGTGATGATCCCGTTCGCGGCCAGCACGCGCGCCGTCTCGATGGCGAAGCGGTCCGACAGAAAGCGCGTGTCGAACCCGATGACCACTTCGGGCGGGCCGTTCGGCTTCAGCTCGTGATTGACAAAATCCGCCACGGCCTGCGCAACGAGTCGCAGATTGGCGAAGGTGAAGGTCTCAGCGATGACGGCTCGCCAGCCGTCCGTTCCAAATCGGATACTCATGCGCGTCCCTTTCGTTGGTGATGCCGTCGCGTCCTGGCGGCGGCTGCCCACGGCCCCACGAAGGACTCTTATAGCACGATGGCGGGATTTTGCGCCAGTTTAGGGGCGTTCTGGCGCGTCGCCTCTACTGGCTGATTTCCACGCCATCCCCCCATCCTTCCGACCTGCGGCCGGCATTCCTTCCCCCATAAAGAGGGAAGGAAAAGAGCGGAGCAGACTCCCCTGTCCTCATTTTGGGGACAAGGGGTCGGGGGATGGGGGTGACAGGCGCAAGCGCATAACAGCTCTATTGGTGACCGAGGATCGGATGGGGCACGTATGGCTCCTCAAGGAACGCCATTTCCTCGGGCGAAAGCTCGATCGACAGGGCGCCGAGCGCATCGTCGAGGTGATGCATCTTGGTTGCGCCGATGATGGGCGCCGTCACGCCGGGCTTGTGCAGCAGCCATGCCAGCGCGATCTGCGCCGGTTTGACGCCGCGCCGCTCTGCCAGGGCGAGCACGCGGTCCAGCACGTCGAAGTCGCTGTCCCGGGAGTACAGCTCGTGCGCTTAGTTGTCGGACAGGCTGCGGGTCGTCTCGCCACGACGGTCG
>CBINGT010000599.1:0-2016 GCA_966250245.1 uncultured Anaerolineae bacterium | reverse complement strand
GTCGCGGAAGGCGTATCTCGCGCGCGTGAATTTCGGCGTCGAGACGGACACCTACGACGCCGAGGGCGCGGTCGTCGCGGAGCAGCCCGCCGATCACCTGACGCGTGAGGCAGTTGAAGCGGCGCTGGACCCCTTTCGCGGGGAAATCGAGCAGGTTCCGCCGATGTACAGCGCCATCCAGCAGGGCGGGCGCCGGTTGTACGATCTGGCGCGGGCCGGGCAGGACGTCCCGCGAGAGGCGCGCGCTGTGACGATCTTCCGGCTCGACTTGCTGGCGTGGGAGCCGCCCGTCGCCACGCTGGAAGTCGCCTGCTCGCCGGGGACGTACATTCGCAGTCTGGCGCACGACCTGGGCGAAGCGCTCGGCACGGGCGCGCACCTCGCGGCGCTGGAGCGTGCGGCGAGCGGCCGCTTCACCGTCGAGGATGCGGTCAAGTGGGATGCGCTCGAAGCGGCGATGGCGGACGGCACGTGGCGGCGCTGGCTGCTGCCCGCCGATCTCGCGGTCGCCGATCTGCCGCGTGTGACTCTTGACGCTGAACAGGCCGCCGCGATCCGTCACGGCCAATGGATCCCCGCTGTCGATCCGCCGGGCGACGACGGGCTGGCGCGCGCCTACGATGAGGCGGGCGCGTTCGTCGCGGTGGTGGAGCGCAAGGGGGCGCATTGGAAGCCGCATAAGGTGTTCCAGCCCTGAGCGGCAGAAAGGCGAGCCGTTGAGCGACCACGCGCGCGGGAGCAGCGCGCACGCGCACCGGCGCGAGCTGGCGACCGTGCTGGCGCTGACGCTGACGTTCGCGGGCGTCGAGGCGGTGGGCGGGCTGCTGACCAACAGCCTGTCGCTGCTGGCGGACGCGGCGCACATGCTGACGGATGTCGGCGGGCTGGCGATGGCGCTGATTGCGACGTGGCTGGCGCAGCGTCCCCCGACGCCGGAGCGGTCGTTCGGCTATTACCGGGTCGAAGTGCTGGCCGCCGCCGCGAACGCCGTCTTCCTGCTGTTCGCGGGGGGATACGTGCTGTACGAGGCGTTTCAGCGCTTGCAAGACCCGCCCGATGTGGTCAGCGTGCCGGTGATCGTCGTGGCGGCGATCGGGCTGGTGGTCAACCTGATCGGCGTGCGAATCCTGCACAGTGGCGCGCAGACCAGCCTGAACGTCGAGGGCGCGTTTCTCGAAGTGCTGAGCGATATGCTCGGCTCGATTGCGGTGCTGGTCGCGGCGCTGATCATGTGGCTGACCGGCTGGTACTACGCCGACCCGGTGGCGAGCATCGTGATCAGCGTGCTGATCGTGCCGCGAGCGTGGCATCTGCTGCGCAGCGCGACTCACGTGCTGATGGAGGGGGCTCCCCCTGACGTGCCGCTAACGGACGTCGAATCAGCCTTGCTGGCGCTGGACGAGGTCGAGCAGGTCCACGATCTGCACGTCTGGACGCTCACGTCTGGCCTGAACGCATTGAGCGCGCATTTGCTGGTGCGTGGCGTGGACGATCCCGCCGAGAGCCAGCGTCTATTGGAGCAGGTGAGCGCGTTGCTGCGCGAGCGGTTTGGGGTGGAACACACCACGATCCAGCTTGAATATCGCGATCTGCGGCCCGACGAGCCTGAGTATTGAGAGAGCAGCGGTTAGCGATTAGCTTTTAGCCGTTAGCCAAAAGCCAAGAGGGACACGGTTTGTCGCTGTTCAATGCGCATATTGGGTTGCCTAGCGTGTATATTTGATTTGTCGCACTCGCTAATTGCTAACCGCTAACTGCTAGCAGCTACTCACTGCCAGAGGGATTGAGGCCGAATGAAGCATGTCACCGATCTCACCGACGCGCGCCCGGATCGCCCGACGATTGTCGCAGTCGGCATGTTTGACGGAGTGCATCGCGGGCACCAACACCTACTAAAACGACTGGTGGAAAGCGCGCGCGCCGAAGGGCTGATCCCCACTGTGCTGACCTTCTTCCCGCATCCTGATAAGGTGCTGGGGCGGGCGCAGGGTCGCTATTACCTCACTACGCCGGAGC
>CBINGT010000598.1:0-2021 GCA_966250245.1 uncultured Anaerolineae bacterium | reverse complement strand
GCCCGCGCTCGGGGTGAGGTCATGGAGCAGAGGGGTGGGGCGGTCCGCGAGGTGCTTACGCCGCGCCGGCTTTAACCTGATAGAGTTGGATGAAGTTGCCGCACGTATCATCCAACATGGCTGCTACGACAGTCCCCATATCGGTCGGCGCCAACGGGAACTCGACGCCGAGTGCGCTCAGCCGCTCGTACTCCGCCTGCACATCGTCCACTTCAAACGCCGTAATCGGAATGCCGTCAGCGACGAGCGCGGCCTTCAGCGCCTTCATAGCGGGGTATTCGCCGTTCGGTTCGAGTACCAGCTCGACGCCGTCGGGGTCTTCGGGGGAGACGACGGTTAGCCAGCGGGCGTTGCCGATGGGAAAATCCTGCTTCTTGATGAAGCCTAGCTTTTTTGTGTAGAAGCTGAGCGCCTTGTCCTGGTCCTGGACGGGAATGCTCGCAAGCCGGATTCGCATAGCGCGGTCCTTTCTTTCAGCAATGCTGCTTCGGTGCGTCAGTGTTCATCAGATTATAGAGCCCCGAGCGCGAATTGTGTCCTTTCCTTGGTGATCGTTCGGGAGCAGGGACCAACGCCTGATGTTCTTCTCTGTGCGCTGCCGTCCTGCTCCGCGCTCACCTCTTGACATAGCACCTGTATTTCCGGTAAGCTGAAAGTATATTCTGTTATGACGAATAGCGTTCCATATTGTGGAACAACTAGAATGATTCAATCGATTATTAAAGCCATCCAGATCATGAAGCTGTTTAGCAGCGCGGAGCCTCGCCTGACGCTGGCCGAGATCAGCCGCCGTCTGGACATTCCCAAGAGCACCGCGCACAACATCCTCAAAACGCTGATCTCCGAAGGCTTCATCGAGAAGGTGGATGGCGAAGCTTACGCCCTGGGGACCGCGATCGTCGCGCTGGGGCAGGGCGTGCGCGTCAACGTGGAACTGCGGGACCGCGCCGCGCCGCTCATCCGCGAGCTGGCCGACCTGTGCCGAGAGTCGGTTTACCTCACCGTGCGGGATGGCGACCGGACGCTGTACATCTACGCGGTCGAGTCGTCACGGCGGCTGCTGGCGCGCTCGGCGGTGGGCGACCGCGCGCCGCTGCACTGCACGTCGGTCGGCAAGGCGATCCTCGCCTCGCTGCCGGACGCCGAAATTGACGCCATCGTAGCGCGGACCGGGCTGCCCGCTTTCACGCCGCACACGCTCACGGACCCAGATGCTCTGCGCGCCGATCTGGAAGAAACCCGGCGGCGCGGCTATTCGATCGATCGTCAGGAACACGAGCTGCGCACCTTCTGCATCGGCGCGCCAGTGCTCGACCACCTGGGACACGTCATCGGCGCGTGTAGCATCTCCGGCGCGGATCCGGACATCATCGGCAGCCGCCGGGAAACGCTCGCGCCCGCGCTGATCAGCACCGCGCAGGAGATCTCGCGGCGAATGGGCTTTGTTCCTGCGACGCCTTCGCGTGTCGCGCACCCGCCGAGCCGGAACAAGCGCCGCCTCGCCGCGCGGGAGAGTCCGCCCTATGCATGAGAGCTCCCCGGTTTTCACGCAGCTTGACGACCGCCCGATGGCGCACTGCGCGACGCTGTCCGCGCTGCCCGATGGGACGCTGCTCTGCGCGTGGTTTGGCGGCGCGTACGAGACGTCGCCCGATGTGGCGATTCTCGCGGCGTGGCGCCCGCCCGGCGCGGACCGTTGGAGCGATCCGGTCGTCATCGCAGACGTGCCCGGGTGTTCGATGGGGCAGCCGGTTTTCCTGCCGCGCCCGGATGGCGAGCTGTGGCTGTTTTTCGACGTGATTATGGAGCGCGACTGGACGAGCGCGGTGCCGCACTGGCAGCGCTCGCGGGATGGGGGGCTCACGTGGGAGCCGCCCGCGCGCCTGCTGGACCGTCCGGGGCTGATGTTCCGCAGCAAGCCGCTGGTGCCCGATGGGCGCATCATCCGGCCGGTGTACGACGAGCTCACGTGGGAGTCGTGCATAAGGCTCTCGTACGACGGCGGGCAGACGTGGCGCCTC
>CBINGT010000597.1:0-2025 GCA_966250245.1 uncultured Anaerolineae bacterium | reverse complement strand
GTTGATCGACGAGCGGCGCAAGCCGCACGCGAACGTCAAACGGTGGGACAAGCAGTTGGTGCTGGCGTATCAGGCGATGTACTTCCCAACGTTCGCCGTCTCCGGGCTGGACCGGCGCTATGGCTGGTCGGATGTGCCGCTTGGCGTGTCGCTGGTCGCGCTGGCGGGCGTCGCGGTGTTCTTTCTGCTGGTGACGTGGGCTCCGCTCGTGAACCCGCACCTCGAGACGTATCTCCGCATCCAGACGGAGCGCGATCACACCGTCATCGATCGCGGCCCCTACCAGTTCTCCGCCACCCCGCCTACGCCGGACTGGCGCTGTTCTTTCTGACGCTGCCCATCAGCCTCGGATCGTGGTGGGGCGTGGCGCCGGGCGCGATCGCGGCGGCGCTGGTGCTGATCCGCACTGCGCGCGAAGACCGCACGCTGCGCGCCGAGCTCCCCAGCTATGACGCCTACGCGCGGCGCGTGCGCTTCCGCGTGCTGCCCGGCGTGTGGTAACCCCGCGCCCTCCGAAACGAGCTAGAATCAGCACCATCAGGGAAACGCGTAGAAGGAGCCATACGCATGAAAGGACGTGCCTGGGTAGTTGCGCTGGCGCTGGTGGCGCTGGCTGCGGTGAGCCCTGTCATGGCGCAGGGCGATCTTCCCTCTCGTGACGAGCTGGACGATGGCTGGAACTGGCTGGCGCCGGGCGGCGAAACCACCTGCTCCGACGGCTCGCCCTACCAGTTCGCGGTGCGCGAGGGGCCGGGCGAGGATCTGATGATTTACTTCCAGGGCGGCGGTGCGTGCTGGTCGGCCTTGACGTGCGCGCCGATCAACCCGACCTTTCTGCCAGCCGTCGTGCCGGAGTACGTCGAGCAACAGGGGGATGGCATCTTCAACCTGGAGCATCCCGACAACCCGTTCGCTGATTACGACATGGTCGTGATCCCGTACTGCACTGGCGACGTGTTCATGGGCGACAGCGTGCAGGAATACGGCTCCGGCGCCAACGCGGTGACCATCCGCCATAACGGCTTCACCAACGCGACCGTCGCGCTGGATTGGATATACGCCAACTTCCCCGCACCCGAATCGGTCTTCATCACCGGGGAGAGCGCCGGCGGGCTGGGCGCGTCGTTCCATGCGCCGTGGATTATCGAGCAGTACCCGGAGACGCGGATCGCCGTCCTGGGAGACAGCGCGGGCGGCTACAGCGCGCCCAACCTCGGCCTGTCGATGGTGCTAGAGCCGTGGGGGACAATCCCGCTGCTACCGGATTGGATTCCGGCACTCGCAGAGGTGGACGATCCAACCGAGCTGGCGTTCGAGGACCTTTACAGCGCGGCCGCGGCGCACTATCCCGACGTGATCTTCGCGCAATACAACACGCTCCACGACCGGACGCAGCAGTTTTTCCTGTCGCTGGTTCGCGGCACGCCACGTCTGGAAGATGTGTTGCCGGGCGTGATAGACAAAATCTCGGCTTCCGCGCCAAACTTCTACAGCTTCCTGGCGGGCGGTGACGAGCACACGATCCTGCACCGTCCCGAGTTCTATACCACCGGCGCGAACGGCGTGCGGATCCGCGACTGGGTGGCGGCGCTGGCAAGCGGCGAGCCGATTGAGAGCGTAACGTGCGATCCGTGCGACGCGCCGGAGATCTTCGCGCCGTAGGGTATTCTGCGTTGCGGCCAGTTGAACCAGCCGTGTCACACTGTCTCCATTCCTGTAGGGGCGCAGCTTGCTGCGCCCGCTAGACAGAAAACCAGCGGGCCGGGCAAGCTCGGCCCCTACACGGTCGGCGCATCTCCACCGTACGCCGGTGTAGAAATACGTATCTGTCGCAGCACCATGCGCGGAAACAGTTACAAATCCTTGCAGCGCTTTAACATCCCGCGCCGGACCGGTATGTTACACTGAGGCAAAGCGTCGCGGCTACCATCGCGCCCACCCGGCGTACAGGTATGAAAAGCGATCTGATCGGCACCACCCTCGACCAATACTTTCTGCTCAGCCGCATCGGTTTGGGCGGCGGAT
>CBINGT010000596.1:0-2027 GCA_966250245.1 uncultured Anaerolineae bacterium | reverse complement strand
GTGGCGGTCGCCAGGACGCGCCCGTTCGCGTCGTAGAGCGTGACGGCGACCCCCTCAAGCGGTTCCCCGCTCTGCAGGTCGGTGACCCAAACGGCGGCCTCGTCCGGCGCGCGCTTGAGCGTCAGATTCGCGCTGACCACGCCCAACGCCATCCACTGCGGCCAGTCGTGGCTGCTTACCTGCATCCGCAGCGCGTAAACGCCGACCGGCAAGCGCCCGCCGTCTTTGCTCGCCAGCAGAACCTGATCCGTTCCATGCAGCAGCGGCGCGGCGTCGAGCGTCTCAGTCCACTCGCGGACAGGGGTAATCCCACGCAAGAAGGAGCTCTCGTCGCCGAGCCAGCCGTGAAAGACCTCGCCGAACGCCTCAAGCGGCACGCGATAGAGCGTGAAAAGGGCGTTCGGCTTTCCCTCGACCGCAACCGCGATGCGCGTATCCTCGCGGTAGGCGCTGGTCAGGCCGACGCGCCCGCCAAACCACGGCAGGTTCGCCCGCGGCTCGATCTCGCCGGTCGTGAAGCTGAGCGTATAGTCGGTGGCAATCGCATTCCCGTAAATGTCCTGTGCGCCCGCGCGGAAGACGATCGTGTAGCGGGTTTTCGGCTGCGTGGCGAAGTCGAGGTAGAGCGACCGGTCGCCGTACACGACTGGCTCCCACTCCACGCCCGACGGTTCGAGGATCTCGACCTTGCCCTCGAACGTGTTGGTGTCCATCGGCGTCGAGAAGGTGAACTCGACCCCGCCGCCGGGGCGGACGTCGCGCTCGCCGTTGCGCGGACGGGTCGCTTCGATACGCGGGAAGGGGACGGTGGTGAAGCTGTAGGTCAGCCCTTCGCGCAGACCCGCCTCGCCGGATGCAGCGCGCGCCGAGGGCGCCAGCTCCAGCGAATAGGTCGCTTCCTGCTTCAACGGGGCGTCGGGTGTGAAGGTCATCGTGCTCCCGTCGCTGGACCATGTGAAGCTCCCCGCGACCGACTCGCCGCTGGTGGTCAGGCGGAAGGCGGCCTCGGTGCTGGCGCGGTCCATCGGCTGGCTGAATGTGATTCTGACTGGCTCGTCGAGCTTGATCCCCGTCGCGCCCTGAGACGGCCACACGCGAAGCACTTCGGGCGCCAGCGTGCTGAACTCCCAGGTGTAGTCGTCCTCAAGCACCGAGCCGGTCACGTCGGTCAGACCAGCGGAGATGCGCGCCGTATAGGTCGTGGCGCCCGCCAGCGGCTTGCTCGGCGTGAACACGTAGATCGAGTTATTGACCCACTCGCCGCTGCCCTCGACAGCCGGTTCGAGCACCAGTGGATTAGGCAGCGTGTCGAGATCGCCAGTCGTCACCAGCGGCACAACCGGCCGGTTGAAGGAGACGGTGATCGTCGCGTTTGCCGCGACGCCCTCAGCGCCCGGCGCGGGGATGACTGTCCCCACCTCAAGTCGCCCGACCGTCTGCACGAAGAACTCATACGGTTCCTCAAGCGCCAGCCCGTTCGCGGCCCGCGCGCCGGTGCCGATCGCGATCGGGATGCGGGTGGCGCGCGGCCAGCCGCCTTGCGGGATGAAGCGGACGCTCCGATCGTCCGCCGCCCAGGTGAACTCACCCGGTGCGGAAAGGTCCGCTTCCCACGCCGCCTCGACGCTGGCGCGGTCCATCGGCTGGTCGAACGTCACGGTGACGGGCTGGTCGCCGGGCACTTCCTCGCCCGGATACGGCGCCACGTCGATCACGTGCGGCGGCAGGTCGTCGGGGTCGTCGTCCTGGGCGCGCGCCGCGCTCGCCCAGGCCAGCAGCATGAGCGCAATCATCACGCCGCCGCTCAAGAAGGGGATCGGGATGCGACTCATAAAGGCTTCTCCTGGCTCGCGCACAAGGTAAATGAAGCAGTTAGCGATTAGCGGTTAGCAGTTAGCGATGGTCAAAGCCGCCGAGAGAGAGATTGCGCTGTTGCTCCTGAGTAATCTGCTCTGGCATACACGGCGGCTGCCGGGGAAACCTCACCCCTTAACCCCCGGCCCCTTTTCCCCTCTCCGTAAACGGAG
>CBINGT010000595.1:0-2031 GCA_966250245.1 uncultured Anaerolineae bacterium | reverse complement strand
CCCGCGCCCAAACGACGACAGGCCAAGCGCCCCGGCGAACAGCCACATCCCCACAGCGGACCATACGACATGCAGCACGGCGATGGCGCTCATGGCGGAAACGCCGGGCAGAGCCAGCATTAGCCAGTTCGGCGGGTAGAAGATCGCGGTCTGGTAGTTCGCCAGCAGCGGCGCGCCCGCACCGACGTAAGGGTTCCACGTGGGCAAGCGGCCTTCACGGACTAGATCAAACGCAAAGTCTCGCCAGGGATAGAACTGGAGCGCGGGCAATCCCCAGAACAGCGCCTGACCGCTCAGCAGCCGGTGAAACAGGGCCACCAGCGCCAGCGCGAGGAACACGAACGGCAGCCACGCCGGAACGTCGCGCCGCATCAGCGTATCACCTCGTAGATCACGTAGCGGTCCGCGCCCGTACCGCGCGCCACGATCTCACGCAAGCCGCGCTGCCAGCCCGTGCCACGCGCGTCCGCCCGCTCCAATGGCCCAACCAGCACGTAATCGACCTCGGCCAGCAGCGCCGCGCGCGCTGTCGCGTCCAGCTCGTCCCGGAAAAAGGCTCTCACGCGCGCCTCTTTTTCGTCCGCGTAGATCGTCTCAGGTCCATGCCCCACATATGCGATCAGATCGGTCACGGCGGGCAGCATATTCCCCGTTTCGTGGACCGCCAGCACGACCGCATCTGCCGGAGCAATAGCATCGAGCGCCTGCATCGCGGCGATTTCATCCGCCGGGCGAAACAGCGGCCGCCCCGGCGTCAGCGCGCTGACCAGCCCGCCCAGCCACAGCAGCGCCGACGTGCCGAGCGCCAGCGCGACGCTTACGGGAACCACCCACCGCCGCCCGCGCGCGATCCGCGCCAATCCGACCGCCGCCAGGATGCCAAGCGGCGCGATCACGCCTTCCGCGAGGCGGCGCTGCACGTTCACCGGCAGGTAAACCATCACCGGCGCGGCGACGATCCAGCTTGCCAGCAAGAGGTACGGCAGTCGCACCGCCCCGCGCCGCCACGCCCAGCCGAGCGCAGCCGCCACCGGGATACCCAAAATCGCATATCCTAGCACATAGTGGGCGGGATGTGGAGACGGCAGCAGGTTCTGCGCGGCCCACTGGCTAAAGACGTCGCTCGCCAGGAAGACCCACGCGTTATACACCAACACCGGCAGCGGGACGAGCGCCGCGATCGCCGCCCGGACGAACAGCGCGGTCGGGAAGTGGCGGCTCCGCAGCCACGCCGCCAGCCCCCACACGCCGAGCACCGCGTACACCACCGGGATATAGAACGGGACCGCCAGCCCCATCATCGTCCACCCGACACCCGCCAGCAGCGACGGACGGACCGAGCGCCGGATCGACGCGTGTCGCAGCGCCGCGAACAGCGCCAGGAAGCCGAGCAGCAGCGCCGATCGCGCCAGCGCAAGGTGTGGCAGCCCGAACAGAATCAGGAAGGTGTACCCCTCGGGCACGATGAAATCGACCGGCAGCGAGCCAAACAGCTTATCCCCGCCGAGCAGAGTCGCCAGCCAGCCCAGGCCGCCGCCGAGCGTGATCAGCACCAGCGCCAGACGGCGCGTCGCCGGACGCCGCAGGAAGACCGCCACAAAGCGGTAGATGACCAGGATCAACGCCAGATCGAAGACCAGCCGCGCGCTGTGAAAAACCGCGATCAGCGTTTCGGTGGGAACCGGCTCGCTCCGCGCGACCAGCCGCGCCACGTGCCCGAGCAGCAGATACGGCAGAAACAGCAACGCACCCTCATGCGGCTCGCTGGTCGTCCGCAGCGTGAACAGCCACTCCCCGCGCGCGCCGAGGCGCATCTTCGCAAGATAGCTGTTGGCATCTTCCACGCCGAATAGCGCGCCTGTAAAGCGCCAGTCCTCGCCCTGCGCCAGCCATCCAATGAGATATGGCACAGCCGTCAGCGCGAGGATCAACGCCGCGCACGCCAGCGTCCAACGCCACTCACGCGTCGAAATGCGCTCACCGCGAGACACGCCTCACCCCCCACAGCGCGATCGCTCCAAGCGCGAGGCA
>CBINGT010000594.1:0-2032 GCA_966250245.1 uncultured Anaerolineae bacterium | reverse complement strand
GCCATGCTGGGGGATACGCTCGAAATCCTGACGTACATCGGGGAGTTCGGGCGAACCTCAGCCGTGCGCCATTACGCGATCTCGCGCGCGAGTGACGGGGCGCTTTTGGCGCGGGCACAAGCGCGCTGGGTGTGGGTCGATCTGAAGACCGGCCGCCCGATGCGCATTCCGCAGGAGTTCGCGGCGGATTTTGCGGAAAACATAGCGGTTAGCGATTAGCCGTTAGCAGTTAGCAAAAACAAAACCGTACGGCAGAGCGCGCCTTTGGGATTGCAGCCCGGAAAACGCGCATAGGAACAAAGGAGCGGGCGGAGCTTGCTCCGCCCCTACAATGCCAGGCTATTTCTCTCCACCCTCAAATGTTTTTCGTTAATCGCTAACCGCTAACGGCTAACTGCTTCTCTTCCGCGCTCTATTCTCCTGATACCAGTTGCAGATGTCCGGCAGGGGACAGCGCTCGCAGCGTGGATTGTTCCACACACAGATCCGCTGGCCGTGGCGCAGCAGCGCGACGTGGAAGTTGAACAGCACGTAGGGATCGTCCGGCAGCAGCCTCAGCAGGACGGCGTGCGCGGGCGTGGGCCCGACCGTCTTGCCGATCAGCCCGACGCGCTGGCTGACGCGATGGACGTGCGTATCGACCGGCAGCACCGGCTTGGAGAAGCAGAACAACAACACCAGCGACGCGGTCTTGATCCCGACGCCGGGCAGCTTCATCAGCCACGCCAGCCCCTCGCCCGCCGGAAGATCGCGCAGGAAGTCGATCGACGGCTCGCCACGCTCCGCGATAATCTGGCGCAGCGCCTCCTGAATGCGCGGCGCTTTTGTCTCCGGATAGTTGGACGGCTCGATCGCTTCGATTAGCTCGTCGAGCGGGGCATCGCGGATCGCTTCCCACGAGCCGAAGCGGTCCCACATACGCTGGAAGGCGAGCGCTTCGTTCGCCTGCGTGGTGCGATGGGAGAGCATGGTCGAAATCAGCTCGTGCATCGGCTCGCGGCGCGGCTTGAGCGGCACCGGACCGTGCAGCTCGACCAGCCGGTCATAGGTGATCTTCGTCTTCTCGCGCAAGGCGTCGGCATCCGTCACAGCGCGCGTCCTTTCTCAAACGCTAGACACTGATTCGGATTATAGAAGCGCCTGCCGCCTCACGCCTCGTCCAGCGCGCGCCGCAACGTCCCGCCGAGCTCGCGCACTGCTTCGACGCCCGACTGCGCGGCGCGGACCAGCGCGCTCCCCACGATGAAGCCATCGACCAGCGTGTTAAGCTGCCTCGCCTGCTCTGGCCGGCTGATCCCGAAGCCGAGCACCAGCGGCGTCTGCGTCTGGGCGCGGACCCGCGCGATGAACGCGGCCAGCTCCGGCGGCAAGGTGTCGCGCGCGCCGGTCACACCAGTCACCGAGACGACGTAGATGAAGCCCTGCGCCCGCTCCGCCACCAGCGCGATCCGCTCCGGGCTGCTAGTCGGTGCGATGAAGAAGATCAGCGCCAGCCCCTCGCGCGCGCACGCCTCAGCCAGCGGACCCGCTTCTTCTGGCGGCAGATCCGGCACGATCACGCCCGACGCGCCTGCCGCGCGCGCATCCCGGGCGAACCGCTCCAGCCCGTACGCCAGCAACGGGTTGAGGTAGCCCATCAGCATCATCGGCTGCGTCACGCCGCGCGCCCGCAACGCACGCAACGCATCCAGCCCGCGCGCGACCGTCACGCCGTTTTCGAGCGCGACCTGCGTCGCCGCCTGGACCGTCGGGCCGTCCGCCAGCGGATCGCTGAACGGCAGCCCGATCTCGAAGCCATCTGCGCCTTCCGCCGCCAGCGCCGCGATCGCGTCCAGCGAGTCGTCTATGCTTGGATAGCCGATCGGGAAATAGGGCAAGAACGCGGCGCGGCCCTCGCGTTTGGCGCGCGCGAACATGGCCGCGATCTCGTCCAGGCCAGTCGGTTTCGATGCGCCGTTCATCGCTGCTGCTCCAACACCTTCAGGACCGTGTCGAGGTCCTTGTCGTTCGTCACATACTTCGTGTAGAGCTT
>CBINGT010000593.1:0-2040 GCA_966250245.1 uncultured Anaerolineae bacterium | reverse complement strand
CGCAGGAGAGCTTCATCCAGGCCGGGCGGGACCGGCTGGTCGCCTGGGCGCAGGTCTTTGCATCCACCCACGCGGCGGACCCCGTCGCGCTGTATCGCGCCGAGGCCGCGCTGTGCCACGCGCTCGATCTGGCTGAGGGTGAGAGCGAGCCGAAGCGCTTGCGGCGCCTGCTGAACACACTGCGCCCGTACCTGCGCGAGTACGCGCCCGACCGTCTGCCGCCGGGAGACGCCCAACGCGAGCCGGAGCTGACCGGCGTGCGCGCCGAAAGCGCCCGCCTGACGCAGCAGGGATTGGCGCAAACCGACGCCGGAGAATGGGAGCTAGCCGAGGAATCGCTGACCCGCGCGCTCGCCTTGCGCCGCGAGCACGACAGCCCGCACGCCATCGCAGAGACGCTGGTCGCGCTGGCCCGGCTGCGCGACGCCGCCGGGAACTATCCGCAGGCTGCCGAGCACCTGATCGAAGCGGCGGAGATGGTCTTCAGCCTGGGCGCGGAGCCGTCATTGAGCGTGATCCGCCGCGGGCTGGCGCGGGTCTATCGCCACCTGGGCCGCCACGCGGATGCGCTGGCCGTGCTGGATGACGCGCCCGAAGCGCACAGTGAACGAGCCGCGATCTTGCGCGCGCAGGGGCAGTACGACGAGGCCGCGCGCGAGATCATGCTGGCGCCGGACGCGCCGCCCGAGGCGCGCGCCGAGATCCTGCTGCTGGCGGGGCGCGGGCAGGATGCGCTGGACGCCATCGCCGGGCAAAACGACCCCGCCTCGGCGCTGCTGAGGGCGCAGGTTCACCACGTCCAGGGGAACATCGCGCAGGCGATCGAGAGCTACCATCTGGCGCTGGAAGCGGCGAAGGATGATCGCGCTGCACGCGCCAAAACGCTGCGCGGGTTGGGCGCGGCGCTGGCGCTCGACGGGCGCGTGGAAGAAGCGCAGATCGCGCTGGAAGAAGCGCTCGCCCTACAACGAGACGACTCCCCGCCCGACCCCGAGCGGATGGCGCGCACGCTCAAGCTGCTGGCTGCCGTCCGCCTGTTGCGCGGAGACGCCGCGTCCGCCGCCGAAGCCGCCCGCGAAGCGCTCGACCGCCTGCAGCCCGCGCAGTCGCCGGGCGACGCGGCGGATGCTTACGGCACGCTGGGGCGCGCGCTGTGGGAGCTTGAGGACTACGCCGGGGCGCTCGAAGCGTTCGAGGGCGAGGTCGAGCACGCGCAGGCAATGCCCTTCCGCGACGAGATGCGCGTCGGGCTGGCGCTGCATCACGTCGCGCAGGCGTATTTCCAGACCGGCAGCCCGGATCGCGCCGTCGCCAATTTCCGCCGCGCGCTGACGCACATCAATCCGACCACTCACCCGCGCGCCTATTTTGTGACTCTGCTTGCCCTGCACCGCGCCCTGATCGCCGCCGAACGCCTGCCCGCCGCGCTCGAGGTGGCGCAGGAGATGGTCGACCATGCCTCGCACCAGACGGGTTTCCCGCTGCGGCCCTATGGCTACGCGCAGGCGTTGCGCGCCCGCACGCAAATCGCCATGGAGCGGCCGATCCGCGCGCGCCAGTCGCTTGACGAGTGGATGCAAACGCTCGCCGCGCGCATGAGCGAGGCCACTGTCGATCCCGATCCCGCGCTGCAAACGCTGGCGATGGGCCTGGCGGCGCGCAGCCTGCTGGCCGACGGGCGCCCATCTATCGCATTAGAAATCGCGCAGGCCGAGGTTGCGGTCGCCGGGCAGCATTACGCCGGGACGCCGCCCGCGTGGGCCGCGATCCGGGACCTGGGCGAAGCCTACGCCGCGCTGGGGCGGCACGAAGAAGCGATCCTCACGCTGGAGCCGCTGCTCGCGCCAGAACTGGCCGTTGCGCCCGCGACGCACGCCCTCGCCCACCGTCTGACAGGCGAGGCGTATCGCGCCATCGGCGAGCCGGACAACGCGCTGCGCCACCTCGAAACTGCGCTAATTCACGAGCCGGATCCGCACCAGCGCGGCCTGATCCACGAGACGATCGCCGCGCTGCATATCGACCAGGGCCGCCCGGCGG
>CBINGT010000592.1:0-2045 GCA_966250245.1 uncultured Anaerolineae bacterium | reverse complement strand
ACGATCCCCTGCGCGAAGGTCAGAAGCTGGCCCACCAGTTGCTCGAAGAACTCAAGCTCTTCCTGAATGCTCTTAAGCTTTTCGAGCTGCCCCTGCATGGTTAGCAGGCGGGTCTGAGCATCGCGCGCCTCGTCGTATGCGGCCTTGATGTCCGCGCGTGGGATGGTGTCGAAGTTCGACTCGACGCGCCGGACCGCCGCGCTGGTCTGGATGTTCCGCTCGCGCAGCCGCTCCACTTCGTGCTGGCTCTGGTCGATGAGCTGCTGATTCTCGCGAATGCGCGTCCGCAGCCGATCGTATTCTGTCTGGAATCGGCGCAGTGCCTCATCCCTGGCGGTCGTAAGATCTTGCGCCATGCGTCATTGCTCCCTTGTTGCTGCCCTACGAGCGCTTTCGTCCGCTACTCGTCATCGGGCGTGCGCGGACGTACCCACCCACGGCGCAAAGCGTAAACCGCCGCCTGCGTCCGATCTCGCACGTCCAGCTTCTTCAGAATCGAGGTCATGTGGTTTTTGACGGTCTGGTGGCTGATCGCGAGCGACTGGGCGATCTCTTTGTTGCTCTTGCCGTGCGTGACAAACTGCAAAATCTCCATCTCGCGCGGGCTGAGCGGCACGAAATACTCGCCCGGGTCGACCATATACGGCCCGGTCGCCGCTTCGACCCCCGCATCGAGCCACGCCTGGAGTGACGCGCCGTCGAAGGTGTGCTCGCCGACGATAAAATAGCCCTGCGCCACCTTGCGGATTGTTTCCACCAGACGCTCCGGCTCGATATCCTTCGGGCAATAGGCCGACCCGCCCGAGCGCATGGCATGCAACACCTGCTCAACGTCATCGTAAGCCGTCAGAAAAACGACCGCGACGTGAATACGCTCTGCCTTCAGTCGAGACGCAACCTGCAACCCGTTGATGCCCGGCAAATTGATGTCGAGCACCACGACGTCCGGCTGGACGGCCGGGACCAGCTCAAGCGCTTCTTCGCCGCTGGAGCCCTCGCCGACCACCTCCATATCATCCTCGGCAGACAGCAGGTTCCGAAGCCCCTGCCGGAAGACGGGATGATCGTCAATCAGCGCGATCCGAATTGGCTTCGAAACTTCGTGCACTCCCCAACGCTCCGCAAAACCTATCAGGTAATTCAAACCTCATAGAAACGATTGCGTGCGCAGTATAAACCTAACGTCGTAAATGCGCCAGCAGCGCAAACTGCTTTTTTCGGCCTACGGCGGCTCGCAACCATCGCCCCAATTCAGCGCATAAACGGCCATGTTTCCGCTACCCGCCGCCGGAGCGTAGGGCGCGTTGGTCGTGAAGATCGGCGGCCCGCCCAATCGCGGATCGTCCTCGGGCGCGGGCCGCTGGTCTGGCAACACCATCAGATAGCGTGCCCCGCGCTCGCACATCATCCGCATGAGCGCGTCGTGGTCGCGGATCACCGGCACGACTTCCGGCGTTACCAGTCCCGCGAGGTCGAAGATCGGGCGTGGCGCGTAATAGCCCACCGCGCCGATGTCGTGCACTGCCAGCAGTTCATCTTCGGGCAGATTGTCCCTCACCCAGCGCGCCGTGGCGACCATCTCAGTGTTGATGATCCGCACATCTCGTGCGTACGCCTGCGCGCCAAGCACCCAGAATCCAGCCGTCACCGCCGCGACCGAGAGCGCGAGACTGCGCGTCAGCACGCGCCCAGCCAGCGTTCGACGCGCCCGCCGCACCAGCCAGAGCGTCCCGCCCACGCCGTACAGGATGACCACCGGAAGGACCGGCATCACATAGCGCCCGTGCTGGTATGGCGCGGGAAGTCGCAGCGCATATGTCACAACATGCGCTACCGCCCACAGCGCAGGGAGCCAGTCCAGCGCCCGGTCGCGCCAGCTCCCCTGCTGCACGAGCAGAAAGCCCGCCGCGATCAGTCCTGGAAGCAACATGACCTGCCCACCCGCGGCAAGCGGTTCCAGCAGCATCCACACCCGCTCGACAAACGGCAGCGCGAGCGTTGCGGCGTACTCCGCCTGCTTGGCCGAAGCGGTGTTCGGCAGCAGG
>CBINGT010000591.1:0-2053 GCA_966250245.1 uncultured Anaerolineae bacterium | reverse complement strand
CCCCCGCGAAATCAGACGTCTGGAGGGTTATTCCACGGCGAAGGTGACGGTGATCGCCATGTTGACGCTCAGCACGCCCTGCTCGATGGGCGACACGCTGGCGCCGCCCGCGCCACCGCGACCGTAGTTCTCGTACGGGATGCCGTATTGCGAGCCTTCGACCACGCGCAGCGGCTCGCCAACCGTCAGGCCGAGCGCTTCCGCGATTTCCTCGGCACGCGCCTGCGCATCCTCAATCGCCAGATCCCGCGCTTCGGCTTCCAGCGCGCCGCGGTCCAGAATGGCGAACTCAACGAAGTTCACGATGTTCGCCCCGGCGTTGACCGCATCCGCGATCAACTGTCCGACCATGCTCGTATCGCGCACGCGCACGTTCACGCTGCTCGCCACGCGATAGGTCGGCTCACCGCGCCCTTCCGGGCTGCCACCATAGTAGTCCTGGTAGATCGAGAAGTAGTTGGTCTGGATGTCGGCGTCGGCAATGCCCGCCTCGCGCAGCACGGCCAGCACCGCTTCCAGCTTCTCATTCGTCTCTTCGAGCGCCACCTGCACGTCGGTGTTGCTCGTCTCAACACCCAACCCAACGCGGGCGATATCAGGCGAGCCGTAGGCCACGCCATAGCCGGTCACCGTGATCGAGCGCTCGCCCTCGGGCGGATCCTGGGCCAGCGCCGGCGCGGCGCCGCCCAGCACAGGGATCGCCACCAGCAGCGCAACAGCTAGCAGCATCAACTTCCTTAACATACCGGTCTCTCCTTGATGTTGTCAGATTCCACTCCGGCGCCGCAGGGCCGAGCAGCCTTGCGTGCCCATTATCGTAGCAGAACGGGCGCGGTGGCTCCTGCACGGTCACTCGCCGCTCCCCGTATGACTGCCTTCCGATTACGTGACGCTTTTCCGCCTGCAAAAGTTCCCACCGGTCGGGGAAATGCTTGACGCTGCCGGGGCAATCGGCGACACTCAGTCGGGAGAGGAGCGACAGTCGATGGTCTACGGGATTCTGCTGCTGGTAGTTGGCGCCGGGCTGCTGGTAGCGAGCGTGGCGATCGCACGCGCCATTCACCGGCGCTGGGATACGTCCTACGCGTTGCTGACCGTCGGCGTGATCACGTACACCGTCGCGCTGATCGTCCAGTACGTCGTGCTGGAAGCGCTGGGCGGCGGGCTGATGAACATCCTGGCGACCCGCGCGGTGATCCTCGGCGCGCTGGCCGGGTTCAGCGAGGAGATCGCGCGGCTGCTCGGCTTCCAGTATCTGGCGAGGGGAGCGGTCACGCGGGCGCACGCGCTGATGATCGGGCTGGGGCACGGCATTGTCGAGACGTTTTACACCGGCATCGTCGGGCTGGGGCTGGGTGTGTCGATGCTCGGCTACGGCGCGGCGCCGCCCGAAGACCCGGGCGCGCTGATCGGCGGGGCGCTGGCGGAACTGGTCGGTGGCGTGCTGGTGCTGGCGCTGCACATGGCGCTGAGCTGGCTGGTGTTGCAGGTGTTTCTGCGCGGGCAGATCGGCTGGCTGTTTGTGGCGATCGGGCTGCACGCCGCCAGCGAGATCATGATCGTGCTGCTCGGACCCGACGCAGGTTGGGCGGCAGCCCTCTGGCGCGGCGCGATCGCGTTGATCAGCATGGGGATCATCCTGTATGTGCGGCAGCCGATTCCGCAGGAGAGCGCATAATGGCATTGCTGAGCCGCGAAGAATGGGAAACGCTGACTCGCCTGTATGGCGCGGGCAAACGCGGGATCGACGCAGTCGGCGGGCGCTATCCCGGCGCAGGGCCGTGGGACGTGGTCCGCGCGCTGCGTGACGCCGATCCACCCCTGGCGCGCGAGCTATTCCGCCACGACGAAGCGCTTCAGACCGTCGTCTACTACGTCGCCATCACCGAGGCGGGTATACGCTTCTACGAGAAAAACCGGCGCATGTACAACGCGTTTTATCCCGCGCGTTAAGCAACCAACACCCCCCAACCACAACAACACACGCCCCTTTGCGACCTTCCGCACAGGTTAAGACCTTTTTGATCTGTTCCTAATTTCACATATATCGGGT
>CBINGT010000590.1:0-2059 GCA_966250245.1 uncultured Anaerolineae bacterium | reverse complement strand
CTCATCCAACACCGCTTCGATTGCGTTTACGTCGTCACTGTCTTCGTCTAGCAATTCTAACACATCCTCGAACGTCACATACCCACGCTGGTCTGCACGGTTCATGAGTTCCTGAATCACCGGAATTACGTTGCCTCCTGGCGTGTCGCTGATAGAGACCACTTCTGTCATCCTTGCAGTTGTCTCGTGCGCCGTATCAGCTCGATATTTCTGAGGAGAACGTCAACAAATTATAACATGGGTTAGGGGGCATTGGAAGAGTGGAAAAAACGATCTGAGTATTGTAGATCGGTGATCGCTAACTACGCCAAAAATCGAAATACACGATCCCGGTTAGCCTCTGGTTAACGCTGTGTTAACGCGGCGTTGGCCCCTCGGATGCGCCATCCGCGCGGGGTGCAGGCGTCGTGGCGTGGCGGGTTTTCCGCTCGGATGCCTGCCGGAAAAACGCGCGCGCTGGGGCGCGGTTCAGGTACCACACTACATACAGCGGCACGAGCACCATCAGCGGGAACTGGCACAACAGCACGTTCCGCAACGCGGACTGCACCTGCCCGCCGAAGACCGGGTCGGGCGTCGTGCCCCACGCCTGAATGATGCGAAACAGGTTCACCGCAGTGAGCGCTATCATCGCCCCGATGAGCGCCCAGCGGATGCGCGGCGGGCGCCCGATCCACGTTAGAGCGCACAGAATCAGCATCACCCCGCCGACCGCGCCCTCGACCGAGGTCCACACGCTGATCGTGATCCCGCCGGGGATCAGCGCCTCGTCGGCGGTGGCGTCTAGCCGGTGAAAAAGCGCCGCTTCGAGCAGCGGCCGCACCCCGTATAGCAGCGCGACCGCGACCAGCGCCAGCGTCACGCCGGGGGGGCGGCGCACGCGTTCTTCTGCCAAGCTAGAGCCCTTCATCCGCGCGCCACTGTTCGATATTCTCGGCGTGTTCTTCCTCGTGCCATGCGGAGTTTTCGAGCACGAGATAGCTGAGCGGCTCGCCTTCCATCCAGGGGAAGCGCCGGTTATCGTCCAATATCCGCTCGTCTAGCTCTTCCAAGACCTGGAGAAGGTGCTTGTGCACGCCATGAAAGTCGTCGAGCACTGCCTGCAACGTCCGGCGCGCGTTGGTGTGATACTGCTCTGCGTTCCACTCGTTGACGTCTTCAATCTCAACGATGTTCGGTGGGCGACGCCGGTATTGATCTAGCCGTGACAGCGTGGTGACCAGCTCCGCTTCCCACGCGACGATATGTCCAAGCGTGTCCTTCACCGACCAGATGCCGACCACGCCGGGGCGCATCATCTGATCGTCAGTCAGGCCGTCGATGGCATTGAGCAGCCGCTGGCGGGCGGCCTGAATGTCGGCGATCAGTTCTTTTTTGGGCATTAAGCACGCGCCTTTCGCAGCCGTTTGGAGCGCCAGACAGTCTAGTGGGCATTATAGCATCGGCCGCCGCTTGTGTTCAACGGGCGCTCCCCCTCAAAATTGGGGGTAGACGCCACGCCATTTGCGTATAATCTGAACTATTCGTGAAGCAAATGCACAATCAGCCCCGGCTGCTGAACGCCGCAGGCGCGACACTGAACTTCGACGGAGAAAGGACTTGAAATTCTATGGCGATTGCGGAAGCAGAACAGACCACCACAACAGCAGCCACCGGCGACAAGTGGTATGCCCTTTCCGTTGACGAAACGATCCAGCGCCTTGAGACGGATCCGGCTGCCGGGTTAACCAGCGAGGAGGCGGAGCGCCGTCAGACCGAATACGGCAAGAACGTGCTCCCCAAGGGCGAAGCGACCACTCCGTTACAAATCCTGATCGAGCAGTTCTCGAGCGTGATGGTCATCGTGCTGATTGTCGCTGCGGTGATCTCGCTGATCATCGGCGACGCGTCCGACGCGATCGTCATCATGGCGATCGTCGTGCTGAATGCGGCGCTCGGCTTTTTCCAGGAATATCAGGCGGAGCAAGCGCTCGCCGCGCTCGGCGCGATGCAGACGCCGCATGTTCGCGTGCGGCGCAACGGCCACGTGCAGGAAATCAGCGCCGACGACCTGGTTCCC
>CBINGT010000589.1:0-2060 GCA_966250245.1 uncultured Anaerolineae bacterium | reverse complement strand
ATAGCGCTTGGAAAGCTCTTTGCGGTGGCGCGTAACCCACACGTACAGGTCGGCCTCGGTGCGGCCAGGGAACTGCTCGAGAATGCCGGACTCGTTGATCACGTCGCACACGAGGGTGTACGCCAGGTCGTACCACGCGGCGGCGGCGTCTTCGTAGCTGCGCGGCTCGCCGTCGATCCGCTCGAGATTCTGCCGGTATAGCTCGATCTCGACCTCAAGCTGCGGGTACATGCCCGGCTCTGTGAGGACGATATTCTGTTCCGGGTGCGAGAGGTCAAGGCGCGTGCGGTCGAGGAACGCGCGATATTCGGCTTTGACGATCAGGTCGTCGATCTCGGCGTCGGCTGGCAGCCCGCCGACCGGCGTCTCGTACTCCCAGACGTACGACTCGATCGTTTTCGCGCCAAACTGCCGCGCCACCGACACGCGATGGTTGCCGTCTTTGACAAAGTAGGCATCGCCCACCTTGTACAGCTCGATTGGCGGCAGGCCCATCTCCCACTGCAGCTCGGCGACGCGTCGCCAGCGCCAGCTATCCCCTTCGACCAGCGGCAAAAACGTCCGCGTAAAGTCGTTGTAGCGCCCGACGCTGCCGACGATCTGATCGAGCGGGACTTGCTGCAGGCCGCGATACGCGCTCTGCGTCAGGCGCAGACGCTCTTGCACTTCCTCAAACGACAGCAACGTCTGAGGGCGACGGTTGAGCCCCAGCGTGCTGTAGATACGCTCTAGAAACGCCTTGCGGCGAGCTTCCGACCAGGCTTCGCGTGACGCGGCCTGTGTCGAAACGCTGGTATCCTTCACCATGTGCTGCACTCTCCTTGCGGGATCGCTTCGATCCCCACGCACAGCGTACCGGATAGCCCGCCTGATGAGTTGGCCCCTTTACCTGAATCTTCGCGTCCCGATTTTGGACGGTTTACCCAGGCGATCGGACGAGCGCGACGAATAGACCGGCGACTGTTAGCCAGCCCGGAAGAACCCGGTATAATGCCTGCGACCGGCATCTCCTACCCGCCTGCGCAGGAATGTGTCATGAGTGAAAAATCCCGATCTCAGTCTAGCATTCAACCGCTCATCACACCAGAGGCGGCCCCACCCACCCTTGTTCTGCGGGCGCGCGACGTGGTCGCGCAGCAGGGCGATCGTACCGCGCTGACGCTGGTCATGCCCAATGGAACGCAGACGTTTACCACACGCCAGTTCTTCGAGCAGGCCGCCCGTTCCGCGCTGGCGCTGGAGCAGGCGGGCGTGCAGCGCGGCGATCTGGTCGTGCTGGTGCTTCAGCACGGCCCCGAGGTGCTGTCGGCCTTTTGGGGCGCGATGCTGCTGGGCGCGATCCCGTCGATCTTCCCGTTCCTGACGCCGAAACTCGACGCCCAACGCTATTACGAGAGCGTGCGAGAGCTGGTTGCGCTGTCCGAAGTGAAAGCGGTCGTCACCTACGCCGAGATGCTTCCCGCGCTGCGCGCGCACCTGGACGGCATCCCCACGCTTGGCGCGATCCTGGACGCCGCCGATCTGACCGCGAACGCCGCGCCATCCCTGGACGACCTCTTCGCGCGCGCCCCGTCCCGGCCTGAAGACACGGCATTCCTGCAACACTCGTCCGGCTCGACCGGACTGCAAAAGGGCGTGATGCTGTCGCATGGCGCGGTGCTAAACCAGATCGCCGCTTACAGCGCCGCGATCCGCCTCTCGCCCGACGACGTGATCGTAAGCTGGCTGCCGCTCTATCACGACATGGGGCTGATCGCCGGTTTTGTTATGCCGATCGTGCAGGGCATCCACCTGGTGCTGATGTCGCCCTTCCACTGGGTCGCCGATCCGCAGATCCTGCTGCGCGCGATCCAGGAGTATCGCGGGACGCTCTGCTGGCTGCCCAATTTCGCGTACAGCTTCCTGGCGACGCGAGTCCGCCGCTCCGCGCTGGAAGGGTTGGACCTCTCCAGCCTGCGCGCGCTGATCAATTGCTCCGAACCTGTCCGCCACGAGAGCCACGTCGCATTTCTGGAACGCTATCGCCCGTATGGGCTGGACGAGCGCGCTCTGCACACGTG
>CBINGT010000588.1:0-2086 GCA_966250245.1 uncultured Anaerolineae bacterium | reverse complement strand
AGGCACAACGCGCCGATCGTCTCGTAGACCCGCACCCACGTCAAGTCCACACCCAGCGGCCGCCGGCTCAGTTGCAGGAAGCGTACCAGGTGGTCTATCGCGTCTTCTTCGCGGCCTCGGAAATGCGCCAGCGCCTCGCCCACTGCCAGATGCGCTTCGCAATACGCCAGCCGGTAATCCGGCGCGCTGCGATCGACCGCGCGCAACGCCCGTCGCGCCGCGTCAAGCGCGCCGACGTAGTCCTTCTGCTCGCGGAGCGCCCTGCTCCGCAGGATGTGAAGCTGCACCAGCCACCCGCTGTTCTCGCCGGGGGGATATGCCTCGATCGCCTGAGCGAAGTAGGCCAACGCGCCCGCCGGATTGCGCCGCTCGAACAGTTCCACGAAGCCGAGCCGTTCGTAGCACAGCGAGCGCAGCGAGGCGATCCACGATGGCTCGTTCAGCGCGGCGCGGAACATCTCTACCGCTTCGTCAGCCTGGTTCTCGCTCAGCAAAACGCGCCCGGTCTGGTAGGATACCCAGCCGCGATTGGGATAGTCTGGCTGCTCGCGGATCAGCGCGCGATACAGTTCCAGCGCATGATCCGCGTCAGCACGGTCGGCGAACCCGAGCGGCGCCAACTCAAAGCGCGCGAAGTGCACGTCCGCCAGCAGCTCGCGGACTTCCGGCTCGTCCATCAACGACGGACCCAGCGCGAACGCTTCGCGCAGGTCGGCGAGCGCATCATCCGGTTTTTCGCTGTACAGGCGCACACGCGCGCGGCGGAGCAACAGCACGCTGCGACCCGTACTGTCGAGATCGTCCCGTCGCAGGCGGCGAGCGATCATGATCTCGGCCTGCTTCGTATCCCCCTGCTCCAGGTGGCGATCGATCTCGGTCAGGGCCGCGGTGAGTTTTGGACTCAGACGAATCGTCAAGCGTGTGCTCCGCACCGTTTCGGTGTAGACTCCCTGACCTGATTATACCGGAAGGCAACGGCGATTGTGCGTTAATTTCTCAACAGTTTATTATCAGTTCTCTAATGCATCCTTATTGACTCTGACACCGGTTACTGGTATTATTAGAGTACACCCGTTCGAACACTTGTTCTAATGTGCGCGTATCTCATGAAACAACCGACCACCAAAAACCAGCGTAAAACAACCGAGCAACCACCCGAGAAAAAACGCCGGTTTCGCCTGCGCAGTCCGCGTTGGCTGGGCCTGGTGATCGTTCTGGTGTTCCTGTGCGCACTGATGGGCTTCACCGGCGCGTTCACTGGCGCGGCGCTCGTCTTGCCGGAACCGGCCGCGTATGTCGAGGTCATAGACACCAACCGCCCGTTCTATGCGAACGCCGCCATGGGGCCGGAAGCGGCGCGCTCGTCACTTTCGCCCGTCTTCACCGACACGGTGCAGTATTGGGCGCCGATGATCCAGGCGTGGGCGCTGATGTACGAGGTCGATCCGAACGTAATCGCCACGGTGATCCAGATTGAAAGCTGCGGCGACCCGACCGTCTCGTCCAACGCCGGAGCGCAGGGTCTGTTCCAGGTGATGCCGTTCCACTTCCAGCCGGGCGAGGATATGCTCGACGTCCAGACCAACGCCACTCGCGGCATGAACTATCTGGCCGAAGGGTTGCGCAAGGCTGATGGGCACGTGGGGCTGGCGCTCGCCGGATACAACGGCGGCCACGGCGTCATTAACCGTGGCTGGGCGACCTGGCATTCCGAAACGAAGCGCTATTACCAGTGGGGCTCGAAGATCTACGAGGAAGCCCGTTCCGGCGCGCAAACCAGCGAGGCCCTTCAGGATTGGCTGAACGCGGGCGGCCAGGCGCTTTGCAACCGCGCCCGCGACACGCAGTCCCGGCTTGAGATGCAGTATCAGCAGCGGGTCGCCAACCAGCCTGCCGCGGTCGCCGCTGCGCGCTGACATGAAACGAGCGACAGCCTGAGACTGCAACGGACTGTTCGGTACAGCAAAAAAGCAGCGGTGTAAGCCTCACTAGCTAACCGCTGCTTTTTAGTTCTGTTCGATGGCTGTTAGTTAACCCGATGTACAAGTTTGTCGACTGACAAAAAAGGGAGCGCCTTGCTAGGATA
>CBINGT010000587.1:0-2113 GCA_966250245.1 uncultured Anaerolineae bacterium | reverse complement strand
CTGATCGTCGACAGCTTCGCCCGCGTCCGCGCATACGAGCCGGTCATCCCTGGCGCGCCGGTCGTCACGCTCCACGCTCTGCGGATCGACCTCAAGCGCCTGCGCTATGCGCTGGAGTTTTTCAGGGAAGTGCTCGGCCCCGAGGCCGGACGCGTGATTTCGGTCATCAAGAGGTTGCAGGACCATCTGGGGGATCTGCACGACGCCGACGTGGCCGTGAGCGAGCTTTCCATGCTGCTCGACCTGCACGAAGCCGCCTATAGCGGCACGCCCAGCTACGGACGCCCGAACCTCGACGGCGTGTACGACTATCTGGCCGCGCAGATCCGTGAGCGGCAACGGCTGGTGGACACCTTCCCCGAGGCGTGGGCCGCCTTCACCGCCGAGGATCTGCGCCGCGATCTGGCGCTGGCAGTGGCCGTTCTCTGACGTGCCGAGATGGGCTAGCTATCCGGCGCCCGTTCCACACGCCACAGCGTAACCGATGCTTCTTCCGCCGTCTCGCCGGGGCGCGGATACGCCGCGACCTGCGTCGCGGGAACCTCTAGCGTAGAAGGATCCAGCCCGACCGGCGCGCGCTCGACCAGTACGTAGACCGTTTCCGACTCCGCCAGCGCCGCGAGAAGCGCATCCAGCCCTGGCGCGGTGACGCAGCGCAGCGCGTATCCTTCCGGCGCGTAGAAATTGGCGCGGCGGCAGCTATCCGGGAACATGCTGGCGACGATCGGTTCGTCCGGGCTGCCGACCGTTTGCGGAAGCTCGCGCATCGCCTCGCGCAGCCCGAACCCCGCGCTGTGCTGTGTGATGTGCTCCGTGCGAATCTCCACCGGCAGGATCAGGTCGCCGGGCGAGCGTGCCGCCTGGCGCATCACCACGCCCGACTGTACGGCAAGCACGCCGATCAGCACCGCGCCGATTGGCAGCGCCGCCCGTCGCGGGAGCCGTTCAAGCCCGGCGCTCAAGCCCGCGCCCGCCAACAGCAACGCCAGCGGCAGCGCCACAACAAAATGGCGCGACTGGACCTCTTTCCCCAGGACCACGATCACCAGCAGCGGCAGTGCCCACGATAGGGCGAGAAGCCCCGCATCCCGGCCGCCCGGTCGCAGCGCGACAAACAGCGCCAGCCCGCCGATCAGCAGCACGGCCCACACGTCACCCTGAAACCCGACGAGTTGATTCCACAGCCGCCGCAGGTTGTCTAGCGCGCCGCCGTCTCCGCCGCCGCCCAGCCAGCCGAAAGCCGTCTCAAAGCCACCCTCTTTGACCAGCACGTAGGCCAGGGGCACGACGAAACACGCCGCACCGGTCACGGCGATCGCCGCCAGCCCGCGCCAGCGTACTCGCGCCGAAAGATCGCCCGCCAGCGCGATCACCAGCAGCACGCCCAGCGCATAGGGCGCGGCAGTAAACTTGAACAGCGTCGCAACGCCCAACGCAAGCCCTGTCAGGACTGCGTCGCGCAGCCTGCCCGATCGTGTAAACGTCAGGGCGGCCCACAACGTCACGACAACCAGCGCGCCCGCCTGCGCGTCGCTGAATGCCAGACGCTCGAAGAAAAACAGGTACGGCGCGGCGATCCACAGCGCGCCGCCGAGCAACGCCGCCCGCTCCCCAAACCGGCGCCACAGCAGCGTATATCCGGCGCTGAACCCAACCAGCGCGACCAGAATCGTCGCCGCGCGCCCGGCGATCACCGGCGCGGACTGCGGAACCAGCGCCGCGATCAGCCAGTGATTGACGATCTTCCCGTCGCTGATTGCCCAGAATGGGTGACCGTCCCACACGGCGAGCGCGCGCGTCAGGTGTAGCCCCTCGTCGTTGTGCAGCGGCAGCGCGTCCAGCGCGAGCCAACGCGTCGCCCACAGCACCAGCAGCAGCCCGACCAGTCGCAGGAGAGTCCCACGCTGCAATACGGACTTACGCTCCATCTCGCGCACTATCTCACCTCGATATCCTCGCGGATCACCAGCCCGTCGCCCGCTGGCTCGCCGCCGACCGTTACTGGCAGGCGCTCGCCCCCGATCGGGTCATAGATGCCGATCCGCAGCGTCGCCGTACCGGTCGGAATGTCCTCGGGGATCGGCAGGATCCAGAAGTCCAGCAACGACTCGCC
>CBINGT010000586.1:0-2126 GCA_966250245.1 uncultured Anaerolineae bacterium | reverse complement strand
ACTGTGCGTAGCGCCTTGGTACGCACTCGATAAGGACTATCTATGTCGCACAGAAAGATAGCATTAGTTCTCCTGGCCGGGCTGGCGTTAGTGCTGGCCGGTTGCATCGACATGCAGGCTACGGATGTGCAAATTTTTTGTGACTCAGTGCACGTTGAGGGTATCACAAGCACTGTGGCTAACTTCTATACGGGTGAGCCATTTTGGCTTGAAGCGACCGTAACGCGTGTTGACGACTCCACTGTGCTCTACAGAGGCCAACGCGTGCTTGTTCAAAATGGGAAAAGCCTTCAGGACCTTGGCTTTACGTCGGACACGATAAGCTTTCCGGCGGTGCCAGAGGGTACCGTCTTGACGATCTTCTATGGTATTTCTACGGGCGCGTATGCGGGTTTGACTGTAGTCGACGGCGAGACCGTGCCGGAAACCTATCCCGCGATGTCATACAGTGGTGCGTGCAGGCTTGCGGCAGGCGATCCGACGCCGGAACCGACCGACGAACCCACAGAAGAACCGACTGACGAGCCGCCGGTCACTCCAACGCCGATCCCCTGGCAGCCGGAGTGGTGGTCGCCGGGTGACGATCGCTTGAACCCCGATCCACATGCGTATGCGGCGGTCTACTGCGATGCGACGAACGAGCGCGTGCTGATTTACGGCGTCAACTCGCCGGGCGCGGGCAACACGAACGATGGAAGCGGCTTCTTCGCGATCCAGGTGCCGTATTCCGACCTACCGCCGACGCCGACCGATGCGAACGTGCTGATCGCAGAGTTCGAGAATATCCGTTTCTATCGCACGATTGATGGTGAGTTTATGGTAATCGCGGGGCCGGATTTCGAGGGCAAGGAATACGTCGTGGCGTGGGACGGATGTCCAATGAGCAACGTGCAGCGCTACATCCTGCAAGGCGATCGCCTGCAGCGTACCGGGTAACGGTCGAGCCTGCGCGAAGCGACAGCGGGGCAGCCAATCGGCTGCCCCGTTTGTGTTGTGGCGTGATCCGGCGGCTAGGCGCCGTTCTTGCTCGGCTTCCAGACCGTCCACACTTTGCCGACCAGATCGGGGCCGGGCTTGAGCGTGGGCTTTCCGGGCTCCCACCCGGCGGGCAACACTTCGCCCGTCGCGCGGTGGTGCTGGAACGCCTTTACCTGGCGGATCAGTTCGTTGATGTTGCGGCCGACCGAGGGCGTCATCACTTCCATCGCCTGGATGATGCCGTCCGGGTCGATCAGGAAGCGCCCGCGAATGTCTGTGCCGGAACCCTCGTCATAGACGCCGTACACCTCGCCGATGCGCCCGCCGGGGTCGGAGAGCATCGGGAACGGCACGCCGCCGTCGATCATCTTGGAGAGTTCCTGCTCTTGCCAGATTTTGTGGGTGAAGTGGCTGTCTGTGCTGACCGAAAGCGTCTGAACATCCAGCGCCTGAAGTTCGTCATAGTGGGCGGCAACTGCCGTCAGTTCGGTCGGTCAGACAAAGGTGATGTCGCCAGGGTAGAAGCAGAGCAGCACCCACTTCCCCGCGTAGTCTGATAGCTTGATAGTCTTGAACCCACCCTGATGATACGCGGTCGTCTCAAAATCGGGGGCGGGCTTTCCAACACGTGCGATCATACGTCTCACCTCCTGCGTTGTCGCTGGTGTTTCGCCTGCGCTGGCCTCGTTTGCGGGCAGGATCGGCCCGACGGTCTGAGGGCGCGCGCAGGACTCAGCCTGTTCGGTCATACGACGCTCCTTACTGTGGCCGGTGTGGGGCGTGCGAGCGCATCGCCTCACCGGCCGCTTCCTTCACCGGGGCCTAGTATACCTCGCGAATGTGAAGCGCATCACAAGCGGTGTGCCGACCGGGCGGCGATGCCGTAAGATCGGCAGAAAGGGGCTGGCTGCGCGGGGATGCGCGGGATCGTGTATGATCGGGGCAGCGAAACCAGAACCCGCGCAGGATAAGACCATGAATAACGGCGCAGACGAAGAGATGGTCGACCACATCCGCCGCCTGATAGAAGCCGGGTTGAGCCGCGAGCTGGACATGCCGCTCAGCCTGGACGCGTGCGTCCCTGCCCCGACGCTGAACGCCTTTCTGGAGCGGCTGGCGGCGTATGTGACGGAGCGGCGCGTGCAGGA
>CBINGT010000585.1:0-2128 GCA_966250245.1 uncultured Anaerolineae bacterium | reverse complement strand
ATCGGGATGGAGAAGTTCTTCAACATCAAGTGCCGCACGTCGGGGTTGGTGCCGGACGCGGTCGTGCTGGTTGCGACCATCCGCGCGCTGAAGATGCACGGGGGCGGGCCGCAGGTTACGCCGGGCGCGCCGCTGCCGGAAGAATACGTCACCGAGAACCTGGGGCTGCTCGAAGCGGGCGGCGGAAACCTGGTGCGCCATATTGAGATCGCGCGGAAGTTCGGCGTGCCAGTGGTGGTGGCAGTCAACCGCTTCCCGACAGACACCGACGCCGAGGTCGAACTGGTCGAGCGGATCGCGGCGGAAGCCGGGGCTGAGGCGGTCGCGATGTCCGATCACTGGGCGCGCGGCGGCGAGGGCGCGATCGAGCTGGCGGAAGCGGTGATCGCGGCGTGCGACAAGCCGAGCAATTTCCGCTTCCTCTACCCGCTGGATCTGCCGATCAAGGACAAGATCGAGATCATCGCGCGCGAGGTTTATGGCGCAGATGGCGTCGAGTATACACCGCTGGCCGAGCGCCAGATCGAGCAGTACGAGCGCAACGGGTTCGGCAACCTGCCGATCTGCATGGCGAAGACGCACCTCAGCCTGAGCCATGACCCGACGCTCAAGGGCGTGCCGACTGGCTTTACCATCCCGGTGCGCGAGGTGCGCGCCAGCGTCGGCGCGGGGTTTGTGTATCCGCTGCTGGGCGAGATGAGCACCATGCCCGGCCTGCCGACCACGCCCGCGTTCATGAACATCGACATTGATGAGCATGGGAACGTTGTCGGGCTGTTCTAGCCCTTTGGCGTCGCTATTCCTGTATGGTGAGTTGTGCTAAGATGCGTGCATCGGGCCTCGCCCGGTGCACGTTTTTTTGTACGCGAGTTTTCGGCACGAGGAACAGCATGAACGTTGATGAAATGGTCGCGCAGGCGAAGACGGCTTACCGGGCCGGTCAGAAGGCCGCAGCGCGTGACCTGCTGCTCCAAGCAGTGCAGCAAGACCCAAACCATCAGGACGCCTGGCTCTGGCTCAGCGGGATGGTCGAAACGCTTGAGGACCAGCAGATTTGCCTGGAGAATGTGCTGGCGCTCAACCCCACGCACGAGCGCGCACGCAAGGGGCTGGCGGCGGTCGAGCGCAAGCTCGCCGAGCGCGCGGCGCAGCAGCCCGCGCCACCGCCCCCGCCGAAACCCGATCCAGATCCCCCTATGGACTGGGGCGAACCCGTGACCAGCGTGGAGTGGGGTCGCGACGACGGCCCGGCGGTGTACGGCAGCGGCAAGCAGATCGATCTGCCGTCGCAAGAGGAGTACGACGCCTGGGTGCGCGAGCTTCACCTGAGCACAGGCGATAGCAGCGCGTCCTATTCGTCGGCGCCGCCGTTTATTATGGACACGCCCAGCCCGTTCGGCGACACAACCTACATGGTCGATTCCTCGCCGTTCCTGGGTGGCTCGCCGTTGATGGCGGAGCGCTCGCAGCCAGAGCCCGCCCCGGATGACCTGTGGCCGAGCATTCCGCCTGCGTCGCAGGCGTCCGCATTTTCAGAGCCCAGCGCCCGGGTCTGGCCCGCGCCGCCACCGGAAGCGCCGCCCGCCGCGCGCCGCTCAGCCGGGCACGAGTTTTCCTTCGATGATGACGATGACGAGCCGCTCATGCCACCCGCGCCGTCCGCGCCGTTCACACCCCGAGCGGCGGAACCTGTCGCGCCCTTTGCCGCGCAGACGCCTGCTTTCACGCCAGAAGCTCCCACGCCACAAGCTCCCACGATGAAGGCGTCCACGCCCAAGGCGGCGCACCCATCCAGCGACGATCTCGACCGGTACTTTGCCTACATTCCGGCGGATGTCACGGCAGAACCAGTGAAGCGGCGTGGTCGTCTGCTGAACGTGGTGCTGATCGTGCTGTTTCTGGCGGATGCAGTGGCGGTGGCGGCGCTGATCAGCGCGCTATAGGTTATTCGCGGGGGGAGCCAGTCCACGGCGCATCGCGTCGGCCCATTCCTGGGGGATCCGCGCAACCTTGCCGTCGTGCGTGATGCAGACGTGGTGCGACTGCCCGGTGACGTGGACCGTGCCGCTGCTGGCGTCCACAATCTCATAGCCGAAGACAATCGCGCGGCTCTTGAGGTCCTCGATCC
>CBINGT010000584.1:0-2146 GCA_966250245.1 uncultured Anaerolineae bacterium | reverse complement strand
CGCTCGCCGTTGCGGTGATAGTCGCATCCGGTCTCGCATACTACCTGATGAAGGACACGTGGACCGATCGGTCAGTGCTGGTATACGCGCATCGCGGTGCCTCGGCGTCAAGGCCGGAGAACACGCTAGCCTCGTTCCGACGCGCGGGAGAGGAGCATGCGGACTTCGTCGAGTTAGACGTGCAAGAGTCCTCGGACGGTGTCGTGCTCGTGGCGCACGACCGCGATCTGATGAAGGTGGCGCGTTCGCCGCTGCAAATCTGGTCCTCATCCGCGCAGCAACTGCGCGAGGTCGATATCGGCAGCTACTTTTCGACCGAGTTCAAGGACGAGCGTGTGCCCACGCTGGCGGAGGCTCTGGAGGTGTGCAAAGGCGTTTCTCGAATGAACATCGAGCTAAAAGACTACGGGAAAAGCCAGCATCTCGAGGACCGCGTCGTGGAGCTGGTCGAGGCCGCTGAGATGCAGAAAGACATCATCACCATGTCGCTTAACAAACGCATGGTCGAGAATATGAAACGGCTGCGACCGAATTGGACGGCTGGATTGCTTACAGCAAAAGCGATTGGCGAACCGAGCCGATTGCAACTCGACTTCCTGGCTGTCGAGTCGCGCATGGCCACGCGTTCGTTCATCCGCGCCGCACACGCGGCGCACAAACCGGTTTATGTGTGGACGGTCAACGACCCGCAACGCATGGTTCGCATGATCGGACTGGGTGCGGATGGCCTGATCACTGATCGCCCCGCGCTAGCGCGTGAAGTGATGGCACGCTATGCGGAGATGACCCAAGCTGAGCGTCTTTTGCTTTTCGCGATGACCCAGCTTGGCGTGCGCGAGGAAATCTCGAAACCGGAAGACGATTTGCGTCCGTGAGCCTTTTCGCCGCATAGATTTTCTACCGTCGGGCAAAATTTTGCTGCAAAACGGTGCAATTCTACGCAGCGCACTGCGAAAGCGGAATGACGAATTACCTTGCGTCAGCAACGATATGATAAACAGTGAAACGCTGCGCGATTCGTTAGGCTTGAATTACAAATCAGCTGCTCTAACCAGCTGAGCTATGCCGGCGTTCCCATACGAAAGCTGTTTTCAGTGAGTTGATCAACTGGTTAGACCTCTTCATGGCTCGAAACCACGAAATTTCGCGGATTAAGCTACGGGAAATTTTGGATGCCACCGTGGAGCGGGTAAGCAGAATGAATCTGCTTCGAATTTGAAGTGATCGCCACCGTGTCTCCCTGGGAGGCCTTGAAGTCGACGGTGCCCGCCAAGGTGTAGCTGTCGATGACAAACGGCAGGCTGCGTCCTGTGAAGATGTCTGGGCGGTTCAAGAGACCGAAGTGCAGGTGCGGACCAAGAGAGGGGCCGGTGTTCCCGATCTTGGCCAGGGGCGCGCCGACCTTCACGGTGTCGCCGACCTTCACCCGCAGACTTCCCGGCTGCAGATGGCAATAGACTGCGTAGACTTTGGGGCCGATCTCCAGTATGACCTGGTTGCCGCCGAAGTCCGACAACGTTTTCGGGATCATCGCTACATTCGGAGTCGTGTCCGGCTTGCCGTCCTGGACCGAGACGACTGTACTATCGGCGACCGCGAACACATCTGCTCCGTACGCGTAGAACTGCTCGTTCGTGGTGCCCTTCCCTTCATACACCCGGTCGCCCTTGAGAAGGGCCCAGTCGACAGCGAACGTCTCGGCGGTCTCGATGCGGCGACCGTCGACCACGACGCGAAGATCCCTATGGAGATTGGGTGTGCAGCAGGAGGTGGTGGCGAGCCAACCATCCCCCTTGAGGGGAGGCTTGATCACGGTGGCGGGCTGGCGGTTGATCGCAACCTCAGGCCCGTCGATCACGGGCGGATCAACGAATACCGCTGTCGATGTACCTGCCGGAACGCTATAGGCGAGCCGGTGCGTCAGCCGTTGCGGCGCGGCTCCAGGCGGCACGATCAGGTCGACATCGACCGAGACCGCCGCGGACGCGGGAATCTCGGTCATCGGCTTTTTGTCCAGGAGCGTCTGGGTCGCGGCGACTAGCGCCGCCCCTTCGATCCGGGTGAGCTCTTTCGCATTGGGATCGAGGACCGTCAGGCTCTTCAGGGTAACCGGTTGCTCGACTGCGTTGACGACGAGCAGCTCGTA
>CBINGT010000583.1:0-2148 GCA_966250245.1 uncultured Anaerolineae bacterium | reverse complement strand
AGCAGCAGAACGAACCCCGCCGCCACGGTGATCGCGCGCTCGCCCGGCAAGTGAAAGCTCAACGCCTGGGCGAGCAGCGCGGTCAGCACGCTAAACAGAAAGACATGCCCCAACGCGTCGGTGATCTCGCTGGCGCCGAACATGCCCGACAGGTCTTCGGCGAGCGAATCCTTGCCCGGCGAGAGCATCAGAAAAACAACCAGCGCCAGCCACAGACCGGCGCTGCCCCACGCGATCGCGGGGTGGTGTGTGAAACGTCGCATCATCGTTTCCAGGTCAGATGGCACAAGCGCCGTATTGTACCACACGGCCAAAAGAGCGGGCAGCGCCCCTGGCTGCCCGCCCTGGAATGTGCCATCAGAAGAGGTGCGTCTAGCTCAGCCGCAGAAGCTCCGCCCCGACTGACTGCTCGATCGGGTTAGAGTCGGCGTATTGCAGGTCAAACGGCGCAGCGACCTCGATCATCGCGTTGCCGCCGTAATGATGCTGCCCGATCTTGTTCGGCGTGGTCCAGGTCACCCACACGGTCAGATTGGTGTACGAGCCGCTTTCCTCGTCGAACACGGGAACCGTCGTGCTAAGGCTGGCCGACTTCAAGCTGGGATGCAGCGAGAAATCTTCGGCGGGGATCGTCACCGGCCCCTCGGTGTGGAACTCGTAGTAAAACAGGTTGTCGCCTTCGTCCTCGCAGGTGCTGCGAACGTGATAGCGAAGTTCCAGCGTGACGACGGGGCTTGGTGGACCGGGCGGCGTGTGCTCAAACGTCTGGGTCAGGAACACATCGGCAAAGGTGTAGCGACATCCAGTCGGGTTGACAAACCACTCGGCGTAGGCGCGGAATGATTTGTCCGGGGCGGCAGAGGCGGCTGCCATCGGCAGCGATAAGACTGACAACAGAGCTAGGATGAAAAACAGGCGGCGTACAGCGATCATGGGTATTTGCTCCTCGCTAGTCGACAGGATACTGCAAAGCCAGCGATGAAGGCGACGGATTGTCACATCCTCATTCATTATAAAATTAATCCGATCGCCCCGGTGATAAAAATTTCGTAAATTCGCTCGAGAGCTGTATCCGTGGGAGCCGTTCACCCTAGAACAGGGGTGCCCGTATGCTATAATTACCTCTACAGCTTGCAGGAACCATGCAAGCGGCTTGGCCGGTTTGCGCCGGTCGAATGCGTTGAGCCAGCTTAAAATCGCCTACCAGACGCGCCCATCAATACGGGCGTGTTCCTTTTGGCGCTGCCGCCCTGAAATGTGGCGCGGTCGCCAACGTGAAAGCGTGAACCATGTCCACCACAGACTCCCCAGATCGCAAGTTCTCGCTTGGACAGCTTGTCTTTGGGAAGCCGCTCAAAACCGAAGCCCTGGCCCACCAGACGGTCAGCAAGCCAGTTGGGCTGGCGGTCTTCGCGTCGGATGCGCTGTCGTCCACTGCGTACGCAACCGAAGAAATCCTGATCATCCTGGCGCTGGCCGGAACAGGCGCGGCGACGCTTGGTCTATCGATCCCGATCGCGATCGCCATTGCCGTGCTGATGGTCATCGTGACGATCTCCTATCGCCAGACGATCTACGCCTATCCAAACGGCGGCGGCGCGTACATCGTCGCGCGCGACAACCTGGGCGAGCTTCCGGCGCAGATTGCCGCCGCCGCACTGCTGACCGACTACATCCTGACGGTTGCGGTGAGTATTTCGTCCGGCGTCGCGCAGATCACGTCCGCGATTGACGTCCTGCGCCCGTACCGCGTGCACATGGCGATCCTGGTGATCTTCCTGATCATGATCATCAATCTGCGCGGCGTGCGCGAGAGCGGGCAGGTGTTCGCCATCCCGACCTACTTCTTCCTGGGAACCATGTTCCTGACGCTGGCGGTCGGCTTTGTCCGCTATCTGGCGGGCGACCTGCCGACCGTAGAGGACGTCGAAGCCGTGCATGAGGGAACGCAGGCGGTCACGCTGTTCCTGGTGCTGCGAGCATTCTCCAGCGGCTCGGCGGCCATGACCGGTATCGAAGCCATCTCCAACGGTGTGACAGCGTTCAAAGAGCCACGCAGCCGCAACGCTGCGATCACGCTGATCTGGATGACGACGCTGCTGGTGATCACGTTTCTGGGCATCACGTTCATCGCCTATCAGGTCCATG
>CBINGT010000582.1:0-2159 GCA_966250245.1 uncultured Anaerolineae bacterium | reverse complement strand
ATTATACGGAAACGCGTCGCGCGGGCGCCGGACGCTCTACGGGTGATCAGCGCTCCGGTTAAAAAGCTGGCGACTTTTTGCTGAACTGTGCGTATACCATGATAGACGACCGCATCGCCCGGGGAGAGGAGACGGCCATGCAAACTTCACAGCGACTCCGCTTCGTATCCGCCTGGATTGCATTAACCGTGCTGATCTCGGCGCTTCTGATCTTTGCCCTGTTTTACCAGACAGTCGGCGCTTAACCGCTCATTGCGCGCCACCTGAGCCCGTCGGGTGGCGCGTTTGATTCCTTCTGCGCTAAAATCCCCCTTAGAACAAACGAGCGGTTTTTAGGGGAGAATCCACCGTGGCCGAACGCACGCTCACGCTGCGCGAGCTGAACCGCGCGCTGCTCGCACGCCAGATGTTGCTCGAACGGGAAGCCCTGCCCGTTACCGCCGCCGTCGAGAAGCTGGTCGGCATGCAGGCGCAGATCCCCCGCGCACCGTACATGGGGCTGTGGACGCGCCTCAAGGACTTCCGGCGCGAGGACCTGGCTGCCGCGATCGCGGACCGGCGCATCGTGAAAGCCACGTTGATGCGCGGCACGCTGCACTTCTTCACTGTCGAAGACTTCGCGCGTCATCTCGCCACGCTACGCCCGCTGAAGGCGCGGATCGCCGACGGAATCCGCCAGATGCGTGGCGTGACGATCGACCTCGAAGAAATGCTAGGCGCGGTGCAGCAGTTCATCGCAGAGCAGCCGCGCTCGTTCAAAGAGATCAGCGACTTCCTCACCGCGCGCTATCCGGGCGTGGATGTCGGCGCGATGCGCTATCCGGCGCGCCTGCTGATCCCGCTGGTGCAGGTCCCAACCGACACCCGTTGGAGCTACCCCGGCAGCCCGCGATTCGCGCTGGCAGCCCAGTGGATCGACCGCCCGCTGAACACAGAGGGCGATTTGCGCGACCTGTTCATGCGCTACCTGGCGGCGTTTGGTCCGGCGAGCGTGGCGGACTTTCAGGCGTGGTCTGGACTGACGGGCATCAGCGCGGCAATCGGCGAATGGCGCGACGAATTATGTGTGTTCCGCGATGAGCAGCGGCGTACGCTCTACGACCTGCCGGACGCGCCACTCCCCGACGCGGATACGCCTGCGCCGGTCCGCTTCGTGGCGGAGCTCGACAATCTGCTGATCGGGCACGACGACCGGCGGCGCGTGATCGCGGACGAATATCGCATGCCGGTGATGAAGGTCAACGGGCGGGGAAGCATCACGTTTCTGGTTGATGGCTTTGTGCGCGGCGTGGCGACGATCGAGAAAAACAAGTCCGGCGCGACGCTGGTGATCGAGCCATTCGAGCCAATCGCCCCATCCGATCGCGATGCGCTGGCCGAGGAAGGTGAGGGATTGCTCCGCTTCACCGAGCCAGACGCGAAGGCGTACGCCGTGCGCTTCGCGGATTGAGCGGTGTGATAGAATCAGGGAAAAGAAGACGGGAGCCTTGATGTTGTCTCAAATCACTCTGCCATCGGCCCGCGAGCTTAACGCGTTCTGCCGGAAGCACCACATCCGCAAGCTGGCCGTTTTTGGATCCGCGCTGCATGGCGATTTTCGTCCAGACAGCGATCTCGATCTGTTGATCGAGTTTGAATCGGGCGTCCCGGTCGGGCTGTTCACATTTGTCACTGTTGAAGAAGAACTGAGCAGGTTATTCGGCTGGCCGGTCGATCTGAACACTGCTGGATTTCTTAGCCCTCACTTTCGCCAGCGCGTGACAGATGAGACGCGCATCATTTATGAACGAGCGGGATAAGACACGCCTGCGCGACATGCTCGATGCAGCGCGCAAAGCGATTAAGTTCACACAGAGGCGCGTCCGGCCCGATCTGGACCACGACGACCTTCTTTCATGGGCTTGTCCGTGCTGTCGAAATCATCGGGGAAGCCGCGAGCCGGGTTTCAGCCGAAACGCGAGCGCAGTATCCGGGCATCCCCTGGAAAGCAATAATCGGCACGCGCAACAAAGTCATTCACGACTATGTGAGCGTCGACCACGATATTCTCTGGGATACGGTACAGGTTGACCTACCCGGGCTGATCGCGCAACTCGAAGAAATCCTCAGCGAGCCAGACAATCCCCTCACGTCGTAACAGGGGAGTGGTAGCGGCTCAC
>CBINGT010000581.1:0-2164 GCA_966250245.1 uncultured Anaerolineae bacterium | reverse complement strand
GCTTCGCCCTCGAACGCGTAGATCTCGCGCGGGTTCATGCCGCTGACCCGCCCGGCGATCACGTCGCCATAGCCGATGAATCCCTCGCGCGACGCCTGCGCCGTGTCACGAATCATCAGCCGGTAATCGCCGCCCCCGAAGCCCTCGGCCTCGAGGAAGCGGGTCGCCACCAGCAGATACGTCCCATCGTCCGGCAGGGTGACTTCAAGCGCCGAGTCGGTGCTGGCGCCGGAGTCGTCGTTTTCCGCTAGCCGCTCGCCGGACTCGGTCATCAGCACGAGGTATGCGTCCAGCGCCGAGCCGTCCGCCGCCATCTCGGCGCGGATGCGCTGACCGGCGCGCCCCTCAAAGCGGTAAGCGTGCTGGAAGTCGTCATCGGTCAGCGTGCCGAGCGCCCGTTCGCCCAATTTGATTGCGCGCGCCGTCGCCGGATCGACCGGCAGCAGGTCCGCGCCCGGTCTCACGCCCGCATGCTCCGATGCGTCGAACGCGCCCACGCCCGGGTTCGCCGCCACCGCGTCGAGGAATTCGGTCACAGTCGGCGTGACGACGCCGATATGCACCAGCAGCACCGTCCCATCGGCATCCATCAGCAGGCTCGTCGGGATGGTAACGACCGTCGAGCGACGGGCCAGCCGTTCCGCCGTGTCCACCACTACATGCAGCCCGTCCGGCTGGTCGAGCAGGAACGCCAGCGCATCTTTTTCTGTGTCCGACATATTCACGAAAACCACGTCAAACGCGTGCGTCTTGGCGCTCAGAGCGACGTCCGCCAGGTGCGGAAACTCCACCTGGCACGGCGGGCACCACGACGCCCAGAAATTGAGCAAAGCGGGGCGCTTCATCTTGAGCGAATTGAACTCGGACGAGTCTCCCAGAGCCGGAAGCACAAACGGATTGAACCGCTCGCCAAGCGGGGCAAGCGGCAGCGGGCGACCGACGCCGAGCGTGCCGCCGATCCAGAGTGTAATGCTGCCGGTTCGCAGGTTTTGCAGGTGCACGCGCAGCGCCAGGTCTTCGACTTGTAGGGCGGGGGAGTCTTCCTGGGCTGCTGCCAGCGGCGTCGCGCCGAACAGCGCGAGGGCCAGCAGCACGATAAGCGCCCGCATCAGGTGCGAGGGCAGCGTGCGAGGGTGCGTCATGGTGGGTGCTCCGTCTCCAATGCAGGGCTTTTTGCGTCAAGTGTACCACGGAGTTCTCTCTTACAGGCAGCGCGTAATTGCCCCTTACGCGTCACGTGCCGATAATGGCAGTAGACTTCGTGCCGATCGCGCAAGGGGGAAGGACGATGCAGCACACTACCCAAACGCTTACCGCGCCGAATGGTGCTACGCTGTTCGCCCAGGCATGGGAGCCGGACACCGCGCCGCGCGGCGTGGTGGTGCTCGTTCACGGCGTCGCGGAGCACAGCGGGCGCTACCAGCATGTCGCGGCGTTTCTGGTCGAGCGCGGCTATGCCGTCTGCGCGTACGATCATCGCGGGCACGGGCGCTCGGACGGAGAGCGCGCCCAGATCCGCCACTTTAACGAGTACGTGGACGACCTGCGCCTCGTGTTTGAGCGGGTCCACGCCGCGCACGCAAACACGCCGCTGTTCCTCTATGGGCACAGCATGGGGTCGATCGTCGCGCTGTTGTTCGCGCTACGCTATCAGGACGAGTTGGCCGGGCTGGTCCTCACCGGGACCGCGCTGCGCCTGCCGATCCGCGTCCCGTCGCCGCTGCTGCGCCCGGCCGGGTGGATTGCCAAGATCATTCCAGGCGCCGCCATCATCCCGGCCATTGTCCTGTCTGGCCTTAGCCGCGACTCGCGTGTGATAGAGGCTTATCGCACCGATCCATTGGTCACAACCGGGCGGCTGAAGCTCGGCTGGTCGTTCGCCCTGGCGAGCGCCGTGGCCGAGGTGGAGCGGCGGCTGCCGGAAATCAAGCTGCCTCTCCTGGCGCTGCATGGCGGGGACGACCCGATCACGCTGCCGGGCGGCGCGGATGTGGTCCGCGAGCGCGCCGGGTCGAACGACCTCACCGTGCGCGTGTATCCCGGCCTGCGACACGAGATCCATCAGGAGCCGGAACAGGCGCAGGTGCTGGGCGACATCGCAGCGTGGCTGGACGCTCATTCTGGTAAATGACCCTTTCTGACCCTTTAAGAACCATTAGCACAT
>CBINGT010000580.1:0-2171 GCA_966250245.1 uncultured Anaerolineae bacterium | reverse complement strand
TTTGCGGTCCCTGCGCCGGGATTGGTCAGCCGCGTGATGTGGGGCTATTGAGCGACGAGCCTTTAGCGATTAGCGGCTGGCCAAAAGCGGGAAGTAGGGAGTGGGGAATAGGGAGTTGGGAGTCGTAGGAGCGGCCAATCTCCGCCCCTAGCCCCGAAATATGTGTAGGCGTGCGCGACAGAAAACAACCTCACCAGGGGGGTTAAGGGGTGAGGTTTTCCGGTGAGCGCTGCGTAGGTGAAGGCCATCGGGTGCGAAAAGTGCGACCTTTGGACCGTCCGCCTGTAGATGAAGGAGAAGCAGCTACAACGGCAAGGGGGGTGACATGGCAGAGCGGATACTGCTGATCGAAGATGAAGTCGGGATCGCCGATTTCTTAAAGCGCGGCCTGATCTACGAGGGCTATCGCGTGGATGTGGCGTACGACGGCCAGCAGGGGCTGGACATGGCGCGCGACACACCCCCCGATATGGTGATCCTCGACTGGATGCTGCCAGGGCTGGACGGCCTGGAAGTCTGCAAGCGGCTGCGCGCCGCCAGCGACGTGCCGATCCTGATGCTGACGGCCAAAGAGGATGTGTCGGATCGCGTGCAGGGGCTGGACGCGGGCGCGGACGATTACCTCGTCAAGCCGTTCGCGTTTGACGAGCTGGTCGCCCGCATCCGCGCGCTGTTCCGCCGCGCGACGCCCGCTTCGCACCCGGAGATTCTGCGCTTTGCGGACCTGACGCTCGATACTGGGACGCACCGGGCGCAGCGTGGAGATCGCTTCATCGACCTGACCGCCAAAGAATACGAGCTGCTGGAACTGTTCATGCGCAACCCGCGCCGCGTCCTGACGCGCGAGATGATCTTCGACCGCGTGTGGGGCTACGACTTCGGCGGCGAGAGCAACATTATCGAAGTGTATGTCCGCTATCTGCGGCAGAAAACCGAAGAAAACGGCGAGCCGCGCCTCGTCCACACCGTTCGCGGCGTGGGCTACGTGCTCCGCGAGGACTAAAGTCCCTTCGCCGCGTCCCCATTTCTCATCTGCTGCTCACAAACCGGTGATACACTAGATGGTGCGCTGCAACCGCCCTGCACCATCCCACGCTTGCGGCGCAGCCCGTTCGACCATCGACCAGCGGAACACCTGACGGCATGACGATCCGGACTCGCCTGACCTTCCTCTACTCCAGCCTGCTTGCCGTGGTGATTCTGGTCTTCATCGCGGCAACATCCAGCGTGCTAAGCTGGACCCTGCGCATGCAGGTGGACGAAACCCTGCTGGAAGTCATCGAGAACGAGCGCTACAACGCAATCAGCGACATCATGTGGCCGTCTTCGGGCGACTCCATGTCGCCGAAGACGCGCAGCACGCCCGGCCTGTTCCTGCAGATCTGGCATTACAACGAGCGCGGTCAGCCGTTTCTGCACAACGTCTCGTACAGCCTGCTCGGCTACGGCTACAACGAGCCAATGGACCCGCTGGCGCTGGGTGAATCAGAGCAGGTGCGGCGCGACGTAATTATCGGCGGCGATCACCGGCGGGTGATCTCGCAGCCGCTGGTGATCGACGGGAAGAGTCGCGGCTACATCCAGGCGGCGTCCTCGCTGCGAACGGTCGATGCTGCTGTCGACCGCCTGCTGAAGATCATGCTGATCGGCGGGACGATCACGATCCTGATCTCGCTGCTGGTCGGCGACTACCTCGCGCGGCGCGCGTTGCGCCCGATCGACGCGATCGCGCAGACCGCCAAGCAGATCACCGCCGCCGACGACCTCAGCCGCCGCATCCCGTACAACGGCCCGCCGGACGAGCTAGGCCAGCTTACGCACATCTTCAACAACACGCTCGAACGGCTGGAGCGGCTGTTCAACGTGCAGCGACGTTTCGTGGCAGACGTCTCGCACGAGATGCGGACCCCGCTGACAATCATCCAGGGCAACATCGACCTGATGCGTCGCATGGGGCCGGACGAGCAGACGATGGCGGCCGTTGCGGACGAAGCGAAGCGGATGATACGGCTGGTCGACGATCTTCTGCTGCTCGCCAAGGCCGACGCGGGCCGCTTGCCGCTGGAACAGGCACGCATCGACCTCGACACCCTGGTGCTGGACGTGTTCCGCCAGGCGCAAATGCTCTCCAAAGAGGTCTCGGTCAGCCTGGGGCACGTCGAACCGGCGCG
>CBINGT010000579.1:0-2171 GCA_966250245.1 uncultured Anaerolineae bacterium | reverse complement strand
TGGCGAGGTGGACCATATGGTTCCGCACCGAGCCGATCGAGTAATCGACCGGCTGGACGAACTGCTCATCCGTCAGGTGGTCGATGCACTCCCACACGCGGCGATGCAGGGCGAAGTGATAGGCGAACAGGGCGCGCAGCGAATCGGCGTTCACGGCGAATCCTCTTCCTGAGCGGCGGCGTTGTGCGCGTCCATCCGGCGGCTGAGCCACGCGCGCGGCAGATCGATGTTGAAATAGAGCTTGAACGCCGTGGCGTCATCTCCCGCGTCGCGTGCGTGGACTTCCATCATGTCGATCCATTGCCCCTGATAGTTCAGCAGCTTCTGGCTCGATGGCTCCAGCCCGAGGAGGCGCATGATTGTGTATTCCTCGGGGATGTCGATCACGATGAAGGCCGCGTCCGGGTCGCGGCCGGTCCCGCTGCGCAGGATCGCCTTGATCAACCCGTTGGCGAACAACTGGTGATGTTTCGCCATCTCGACGTTTTCCTGCATGGTGTAGACGTAGGCCGCCGCCATGTGCGCTTCGATGTCGAGATAGTTCGCGGCCAGCAACTGCTTCGCCACGTCGAGCGCGGTGTCCAGGTCGGACGTGCGCAGGGCCGTGTCCAGCGCGGTGATCAGCCCTTTCTGCTGCGTGTAGGGCCGGTAGCGATCGGAGCGCGTATACGCCATGCGTAACGCGTGAAAATCGGCGCTGGAGGGGTCTTGCTGCGCGGCGGCGAGCAGATCGGAATAATCGGTCATTGGCGGAGTCCTTAGCGGCGGCATCATGCGGTGAGATCATAAAACGGCGCGCGCGGACCTGCCAACGCGCCACGCGAGCGCGCTCGCCACCGCCCACAGCGCCCACCCCACGGCGGAGCTCGCCGCGCCCGCGAAGAAGGACGTCGGCCGGTAGGTGAACGTGACGGTGTGCTCTCCGGCAGGGACGCACACTGCGCGGAATGCCACGTCGGCCCGTGCGATCTCGACGGGCTCGCCATCGACCTCGGCGCGCCAGCCTGGATAGTACTGGTCGCTGAGCACCAGCATGCCGCCCTTGCCAGACGTCTCGATCCGCACCTCGTTTGCCTCGTAGGAGACGATTTCCGCCTCGCCGCCGCCTGACGGGCAGTCGAGCGCCCGGTCCAGGAAGACGGTCGCGCGCAGGTCAGTGCTGGGGTCGGCAAGCTGCGCGAGTACCGCGTCGTCATTTGGCTCGACGCGCGGATCGGTCGCGATCCAGGCGCGGGGGAACGGATCGGTCCGCTCGTAATAGAGGCTTTCGTATGCGATGCCGATCAGCTCGAAGTTGGTAAGATCGTCCTGCGGCGCGGTCGCCATCAGATAGCGCACGCTCATCAGCGTGTTTGCGACGCCGTTAGGGTCGTTGCTGTCGCTCAGGCCAGCGAGCTTGTCGTACGTCTCCACCCACAGCGGATCGTAGCCGAGGACGTGGTAATGCCCGGTAGCGCTGGCGCCGTTCTCCGGCCCGCCCCACGGCAGGCGTGCCAGCACGCGCCCGGCGTCGTCCAGCGGAATGTTCGTGCGCGCGCCGGTCCACATCGGCGCCTCGTACGCCTCGCCCACGCGGATGTTCGGCAGCCCGCCATGCCACGCGTCGATCACGACGAACACGGCGGTCAGCGCCAGCGCCCAGCGTCCGAGCGCGGCGTCTGGCTGCGTCCACAGCCACAGCGCCGCCCACGCGCCAAGCGCGAACGTCCCCGCCAGCGCCAGCGCCCCGGCGACCTGATACGCGCGTAGGGGCATCGGCTCGACGTGGCTGGACGCGGCGTACCAGCCGGAGAAGAAGATCGCCAGAGCGAACAGCACGGCGCTGCCAATGGGTAGCCACACGCGCAGCGCCGGACGAAGCAGCGCGGCCCGTTCCTCGACTGTCGCGCGCTGAAGCTGAGTCACGAGCAGTGCTGCCAACCCGGCCATTCCGATCACGACCAGGAACAGGCCCCGCGCGGGCACGCGGAACGAGGTCCAGCCTGGAATCCAATGCGCTAGGACTGGCATTAACCCGCCCTCGATCCCGAAGCTATACACCACGCCAAACGCAATCAGTGCCAGGAAATACGCGTTCTCGCGCCGCAGCCAGCGAAACGCGAGCGGGATCGCCAGCAGCGGCACGATTCCGGCGTACGCAGTGTGTTCCTCGAAGAACGATTCACCCCAAT
>CBINGT010000578.1:0-2172 GCA_966250245.1 uncultured Anaerolineae bacterium | reverse complement strand
TGGCTGAGGCCCGGCTCCGTCGCAATATGCCCCAACACGTCGAACTGGCTCCGCGTCAGCCCGTACTTGGCTAACAGCGCCTGTTCAACCCGCACGATGCGCTGGAAGATGCGCTGCAAGTGCAGCCACGCCAGCACACTGCGGCGGTAGGGGCGGTTGATTGCAATCGGTTCAGACATTAGCCTATTGGTTTACATGTGAACTATTCATAGTTTAGCAGAATGCGATCAGTGTGTCAAGCGCCGTTGCGTTAGATTATTCTTTGAGCGCGCCAGATACCATCCCACGAATAAAGTGCCGCTGGAAGAAGATATACAGGATCAGCACCGGCAGGCTGACAATCGTCGCTGCAGCCGCCATCACCGGCACGTCCGACGCATAGCGCCCGCGCAGCAGCGCCAATCCGACCGGCAGCGTCCGCAGATCGCCAGTTACCATGATAAGCACCAGGAAGAATTCGTTCCACGTCCACATGAACAACAACACAACCAGCGACAGCAGCGCCGGGCGAGACAGCGGGAACAGCACGCGCCACAGCACCTGCCACAGGTTGCAGCCGTCCACCACCGCCGCGTCGACCAGCTCGCGCGGCATGCCCTTGAAGTGCGCCCGCATCCAGAACGTGCCGAACGCGAAGCTCAGCGCGACTTGCGGCAAGATCAGCGCCCAATACGTGTTCCGCAGGCCGAGCTTGCCCATGATCTGCCACATGGGGATGATCACCGCCTCGCTGGGCACCATCAGCCCCAGGACGATCAACAGCAACAGCACGTTGTCGCCCCAGAAGCGGATCATCCCGAACGCAAAGCCAGACATGGTCGAGAGCAGCGTCGCGATCACCACGACCGGCACGACGACGATCACGCTGCTGCGGAAGAACTGCTCAAAGCGCGCGCCTTCCCACGCGTCGACGTAGTTCTGCCACTCCCACGTTTCCGGCAGGGCAAACGGGCCTTCGCGCAGTTCCGGGATCGTCTTGAACGAAGTCAGGAAGATTCCGACAAAGGGCATCAGGGCGGCGAGCAGGAAGATTGTCAGCAACAGGTAGGTGAGCGCATTGCGCGCCTGGCGCTGGTAATAAGCAATGTCGCGCATTAGTTAGCCGGTCCTTCTTCCTGGCGCGCCTGCAAGCGCATCACCACTGCCGAAACGGTAATAATAATCAGCGACAGCACCAGCGCCATCGCGGAGCCGTAGCCCGCACGGTTACGCTGGAACGCCTGCTCGTAGATCAGGATGCTGGTGACGATCGTTTCTTTGCCGGGGCCGCCGCTGCGTGTCAGCACGAAGACCAGGTCAAACACGCGCAGCGCGGCGATAAAGGTCAGCACGAACGCGACCAAAATCTGCTGTTGCAGGCCGGGCAACGTCACGTGGCGGAACTCTTGCCAGGCGTTCGCCCCGGCGACGCGCGCTGCGTCATAAAGGTCTTCGCTGATCGACTGCGCGCCTGCGATAAACAGCACCATGCACAAGCCATATTGCACCCATGTGCCCACGCTGCCGACGGCATAGCGCGCGTAAGTAAAATCGCCCAGCCACGGGCGGATCCACTCTTCCAGCCCGATCAAGATCAGAAACTCGTTGATCGGGCCGTCATACGCGAACAGCCAGCGCCAGATAATGCCGACCACTACCGAGCTCATCACCTGAGGGATGAACAGCCCTGTGCGGAAGATCGCCATGCCGCGCAGCTTCCCGCGCGTCATTAGCGCGGTGAGGAACAGGCCGAGCATGATCGGCAGGATGGTGAAGAACACCACGAAAAACGCGTTGTGCTGAAGCGCCAGCCAGAAGTCTTCGTCGTGCCACAGCTCGCGATAGTTGTCAAAGCCGATGAACACCGGCTGGCTGAAGCCGGTCCAGTCGTAGAGGCTGTAGCGCGCGGTGCTGACGATTGGCCAGAGGACGAACAGCGCGTAGATCGCCAGGCCGGGCAGGATCAGCAGGTAGGCATGGTGCTGGTGGATGTAGGGTGGAGTGTCGAAGCGTGTCCTAAGGAATGTTCTTTTCATGTATGAGATTGCCCTGGTTCGAGTTGAAGCGATTAGCGGTTAGCAAAAACGGAAGGGCAAAAGCTGCGTCTGTCATTTTCTAAGAATGTAGTATCTCACAGGACGCCGGTTTTGGCTGGTGTTAACCGCTGATCGCTCAAGAAAGGGGGCTGGCCGG
>CBINGT010000577.1:0-2196 GCA_966250245.1 uncultured Anaerolineae bacterium | reverse complement strand
CAAGCACCGTGAAAACCACCACTCCGCTCCCCGCGCCAAGCCACGCGCCGCGCGAGTACGTCAGGTACAGCGTGCCGAGCGCCAGCGCGCTCCATAACGCCATCAGCCCACGCCCGACCCAGTCCCGCAGCGAGATCCCTCTCGCAGCACCATATGGCAGCGCCAGCGCTAGGAACGCGCCGAGCAGGTTGGGATTGCCGAACGTGCCGACCGGCCGCGCCGGGAAGAACGGCACATCGAGGTCGCGCAGCGCCCACCAACGCGGGAACCACGGCAGCGCCTGCATCAGCGCCCAGAACATCAGCGGGATCGCCGCGACAATCAGCACATCGGAAAACGCCGTGCCGGGCGCGCCGCGCTGCCGCAGGTCGCTAAGCAGCAACCACACACCCGCGTAGAGCGCCATATACCACAGCGCGATCAGCGAGCGCCCCGAAAACGCCGTCACCAGGGATAGCGCGAAGACTGCTCCCCACGCCGGATAGAGCACGCCAAACGGCGCGCCCGGACGCGTGCGCACTCGCGACCGCCACAGCACCACCAGCCACGCCAGGACCACAACGCTCAACGTCGTGAGGCTGATTCGCTGCAACCGTGGAACAGTAATTCCGGTGAACGTGCCGCCGATCACCAGCGCGAGCGTCCCGACGAGCAGGAGCGCGGCGCGGAGCAACATTGCGCGGAGCGATAGACGCGCGGCCATTCCCCTGCCCGTTAGATGGCCCGGCGCGGCCGGTACTGGATCGCTTCGGCGATGTGCGTGACTTCGATCGTATCGCTGTCTGCCAGGTCCGCAATCGTCCGGCTGAGCTTGAGTATCCGGTGATATGCCCGGGCGCTGAGTTGCATCTGGCGCAGTGTGGTGTTGAGAAGTTGCTTGCCCGCAGGCGACGGATCGCAGTAACGGCGGATGTCGCTCGGCCCCATGTCAGCGTTCGATTGCAGGCGCGTCTCGCTGCGAAAGCGTTCCCGCTGGCGCTCGCGGGCGGCTTCTACACGCTCTCGCACCGAGGATGACGGTTCCCCACGACGCTCGTCGGTCAGCTTGTCGTACTCAACGCGCGGCACCTCGACGAAGATGTCGATCCGGTCGAGCAATGGGCCGGACAGTCGCTGCTGGTAGCGGCGCACCACCGAGGGGGGACAAGTGCACTCCCGCACCGGATCGCCGTAGAACCCGCACGGGCACGGGTTCATCGCGCCCACCAGCATGAAGTTCGCCGGAAACGACAGCGCAACACGCGCCCGGCTGATCGTCACAACCTTGTCTTCCAGCGGCTGGCGTAGCACTTCGAGCGTGTGGGCGCCAAACTCGAGCAGTTCGTCCAAGAACAGCACGCCCCTATGAGCTAGACTGATTTCACCCGGCCGGGGCCACGACCCGCCGCCAACCAGCCCGGCCTCGCTGACCGTGTGGTGCGGCGCGCGATACGGCCGCACACGGATCAGCGGCTTATCCTGCGGCAGCAGGTCCGCCACCGAATAAATGCGCGTCACTTCGAGCGCCTCTTCCAGCGACATCGTCGGCAGGATGCCGGGCAGCGCCCGCGCCAGCAACGTCTTGCCCGCACCGGGCGAACCGGTCATCAGGACGTTGTGCCCGCCTGCAGCCGCCACTTCCAGTGCGCGCTTGACGTGCTCTTGCCCCTTGATGTCTGCGAAGTCCGTCAGCCCGTCGAGGTCCGCCGGGACGGATAGCTCGAACTCCTGCCGCTCATACGGCGGAATCGGCTGCAAATCGTAGAGGTGTTCGACCAACTGGCCGAGCGAGCGCACCGGAATCACTTCGATATCGCGCACCAGCGCGGCCTGCGGCGCGTCTTCCTCGGGTACGTACAGCCGCTCGCATCCTTCCTGCGCCGCGCGGATCGCGATCGCCAGGATGCCGCTGACGTGGCGCACCGACCCGTCGAGGGACAGTTCACCTACGAAGATCGCGTTGACCAGGCTCTGGAGCGGCACTTGATCGGTGGACGCCAGCACGCCGAGCGCCATCGGCAGGTCGTAGGCAGGGCCCTCTTTGCGCAGGTCCGCCGGGGCGAGGTTGACGGTAAAGCGCTTGTTGGGGAACTGCAATCCGCTGTTGCGGATCGCGGCGCGCACGCGCTCGCGGCTCTCATGAACCGCAGCGTCAGGCAGGCCAACGACCGTAAACGCCGGCATGCCATACGGATTGAAGTCGACCTCGACCTGGAC
>CBINGT010000576.1:0-2204 GCA_966250245.1 uncultured Anaerolineae bacterium | reverse complement strand
CCAAGTCGCAGGGAGTCCGCCACATCATGCCGCAGGTCAACTTCGCTTATGATGAGCCGGAGCATGCGCTGGCCTACTCAGCGGGCGCTTATGCCACGCGCGCTGCGACGCTCGTCGAGATGCGCGAGATTGCCGATGCCGCGGGCTATCTCTTGGTCGATTATGACCTGCTCGCCGAGCTCGACGATCAGCCCCCGCCGCTGCCGGCCGATGTCCTGCTTATCGATTGCCCGATCCAGGAAGGGGCCACACTCGCGGCGCTCGCACGGCTCGATCTTCGAGCGGCGCAAAAAAATATTAAGATTGTTATTTCTACTACAATATCGGCGCTGGATACCGTGTTCGGTTGCTTGGAGCAATCGAACTCCACCTTTTTGATTGAGCCAACTAAGCAAGAACGCGTAGTTGCACTATCGATCGCGTTGGCCAAGGTAGAGTCAATGCGGGTGCGCGAACTCGACGATCACGACAAGCAGGCGATTCGTCGTCTCTCGGAGCAAGTAAATCAGATCGTGCAGCAGCTCGATCGGTTTACTCGCGACGATTCGTTGGCGTTTCGACTTGAGTCACCCGAAAGCGAGTTTCATGGGGAGCGGGACGGCGACCGCCAGCTCATCCGCACCCCGCGGCCGCCGCTGCCCGATCCGCGTCTCGTCCGCCTGATCATCCGCCAGCGCCAGCTGCGCGGGCAGTTCTTCGACAGCGAGCTGTTCGCCGATCCGGCGTGGGACATGCTGCTCGATCTCACCGCCGCGCGGGTCGAGCACCAGCGCGTCTCGGTCACCTCGCTGTGCATCGCCAGCGGCGTGCCGCCGACCACCGCGCTGCGCTGGATCGGTCAGATGGTCGAGGTCGGCCTGCTCGAGCGGGTCGAGGACGAAACCGACCGCCGGCGGGCCTTCATCCAGCTGTCGGACAAGGCAGCCGACGCGATGGCGCGCTACTTCGCGGAGCTCGGCAAGGAAGCCAAGTCGCTGATTTGACAGGCGCCGGCCGCTTGCCGCGCGTCGTTGAAATTTCGGCAACCAATTCGCTTTAGGGTGCCCGTTGGTCGCAAGAGGCGCGGGTGCTTTGATCGAAATCGAAATCCAGAACGAGACGCACCAGACGCAGCACCGGATCCGCTTTGCGGCGGTGCCGCGGATCGGTGAGGGTGTGCGGTTGCGCGAACCGGATGGCTGCTGGGCGAGCTACGACGTGCTCGACCTGTGGTACCAGAAGGCCGATTACGGCGACGTCTGGGTGCCCTACCTCCACGTCTGCATGACGCCGAGCGAGAAGCCGGCCACCGCTCCGGCGCAGGCCCCGCTGGGCGACACGATGCACGGGCGCGACGTCCTTTCGGCCCACCCGCTGCCCGAGCGCGAGCGCCCGGTGTACGGTGAAGAGGAGTTCGAGCCATTCACAGTCTGATCAAGCGCCTGAACGGCGCGCCGCCGCGGGCGGACATTCCGCAGCCGGTGGCTCCCGCTCCCGTGCAGGCAGCGGCGCCAGCGCAGGCTGCTCCGGCCGCGGCCCCGCGCGCGCAGCGGGTCTGCCTGCTGGTCGACGATTCGCGGATGATCCGCAAAGTCGCCCGCCGCATCGTGGAAGGCGCTGGCTATTCGGTGGTCGAGGCCGAAAACGGCGAAGAGGGCCTCGCCCGCTGCCGCGGCGCGATGCCCGACCTCGTGATCACCGACTGGAACATGCCGGTGATGAGTGGGATCGAATTCGTCACCGCGCTGCGCGCCATTCCGACCAGCACGCCGCCCAAGGTGGTGTTCTGCACCACCAACTCGGGCGCACGCGACATCCACAAGGGCATCGAGGCCGGCGCCGACGAATACGTCATCAAGCCGTTCGACGAGGCCGCGCTGATGAGCCGGCTGCAGGCGGTGGGCGCGGCCTGACCGTCTGACATTACTGCGGCGCGCGCAGGACGACGATCAGTCTGGCGCCCTCTGGCTGACCCGCACCGGCCGCCAGCCGCACCGCATCGGCGCGCGCGCGAATGAGAATACTTCCGGGCACTTCGGGATCGTGCATAACAGCGTCCGCCGTGCCGAGCAGGCGCGCCTCGCGCAGCGTAAGATCGTCTGGGTCCTCTGATCTCAGTTGAACCTCGACAGTCTGACCGCCCGAGGTTTCATCGCTCCCGTTCAGCCAGTTCTCGACCTTGCCGCTAGCGTCCTGATCGAATGGATCGAGCACGCCCCCGTTTG
>CBINGT010000575.1:0-2205 GCA_966250245.1 uncultured Anaerolineae bacterium | reverse complement strand
GGAGCAGATTGCTGGCGGGTTTCTTCCGTCCCTCGTTCTGGGGGAAGGAATGCCGAGCGAAGCTCGGAAGGATGGGGGAATGACGCGTGCCCGCCAAGGTCCTCTCCCGCAGCGAAGCGCACAGGGAGAGGAATTTAGGGTGAGAGCAACGCGACGCCCCGCTTCCGCCTACCCCACTCCCCACTCACTATTCTCTACTCCCTACTCCCTTTTGTTCCATTTTGCACAATAAACTAAATTGATATATAATTTATTTAGACGTGCAAGCCCATCGCCTTTTTTCGCACGTGAATTCGTGCGGATTTTCACAACCCGTCGGCTCAGCCGTCATGGAAAGGAGTCCGGCAGACATGGCAAACACACACCGTCCTCGCGTTGTGATCGTTGGCGTCGGATTCGGCGGCCTCAACGCCGCGCAGAAGCTCGCAAAGAAAGATGTCGACGTGCTGCTCGTCGACCGGCAGAATTTCCACCTGTTCTCCCCCCTGCTCTACCAGGTCGCGACGTCCGGTCTGGAACCGGGGGAAATCGCCTCGCCGGTGCGGGGAATCTTCCGCGACGCGCCGAACATCCGCTTTCTGCTGGGCGAGGTCGAGCACATCGACACGGACACTCAGCACATCACCATCCGCGCCAAGACGCAGGTCCGCGTGGAGCCGTACGATTACCTCATTCTGGCGACCGGCAGCCAGACGCACACCTTCGGCGTCCCGGGCGTTGAGGAATACGGCTTCCCGCTGAAGACGCTTGCCGACGGCGTGGTGCTGCGCAACCACGTACTCAAGAACTTCGAGAAGGCCGCGTGGAGCACCGTCCCGGCGGAGCGCGAAGCCCTCACCACGATCGTGGTCGTCGGCGGGGGTCCGACCGGGCTGGAGACAGCGGGCGCGTTCCAGGAGCTTCTGGAGAAGGTGCTGCGGCAGGAGTTCAGCGACCAGCTTACGGACACGCCAGGGCGCGTCATCCTGGTGGAGATGCTCGATCACCTGCTGCCGACCTACCCGCCCATGCTCCAGCGGTCCGCGCGGCGGCAGTTGGAAAGCATCGGCGTCGAGGTCGTGCTGGGCGAGGCAGTCGAGGAAGTGCAGCCCGATCGCATCAAGCTCAGCAGCGGGCGCACCATCCTGACGCGCACGCTGATCTGGTCGGCGGGGGTGAAGGCATCGCCGATGGCCGAAGCGCTCGGCGTGCCGCTGCACAAGTCGGGGCGCGTGCCGGTCCTACCGACGATGGAAGTGATCGGTCTGAAGAACGTGTACGTCGTGGGCGATATGGCGTACCTCGAGGATAAAAAGGGCGAGCCGTACCCGATGCTGATCCCGGTCGCCAAGCAGCAGGGCCAGCTTGCGGCGCGCAATATCCTGCGGCGGCTGGCGGGCGAGCCGCAAAAGGAGTTCCGCTACATCGACCGGGGCATCATGGCGACGATTGGCCGCAGCCGGGCCGTAGCATGGATCTACTACAAGCTCCCGCTGAGCGGGTTCCCCGCGTGGGTGGCGTGGCTGGGGCTGCACCTCATCACGCTGATGGGTTTCCGCAACCGGCTGAACGTGTTCGTCAACTGGGTGTGGAACTACATCACGTATGACCGGACGGTGCGGATCATCCTGGAGCATCGCCCGCGCGACGAGCAGGAGCTCCGCGAACAGCCGGAGTTTCTTGAGGAACCGGAGCCCGTCGCGATCACCGGCTGGCGCTAAGCGACGCGCCGCGCGGCAAGCGCAGCGATAAAGCAACCGGGCGTGAAAATCCCTCTCCCGCGATTGGGTAGAGGGATTTTTTGCCGATCGTGCCCCCTCTGGCGAAAGGCGACGCAGCGCGCGGGCGGAGCAAGCTCCGCACCCTACATGCTGCATTCTGCCGTTTTTCGCCCTCGCTAATCGCTACTTTCACCCTAGAATCCGGTCCACCGCCTCGGCGAGCTGGCTGAGGCTTCGCGTCTGGTAAACTGCGCTGCACAGCGGCGCGTAGTCCAGCATGTCGCTGTCGCCGCTGCCCCACTGAGCCGGATACTCGGGATTGAGCCAGATGACACGCCGCACGCGCCGGGCCAGCCGCCCGAACGTGTCCAGCGCCGGATCGTTGAAGTTGTTGCGCCCGTCGCCCAGCACGATCAGCGTCGTGCGGTGGTCGAACGCGTCCATGTGATCAGCCTCAAGCTGGCGCAGGCTCCGCCCCAGGTCAGTGTTGTAGTGACCGGCGGGG
>CBINGT010000574.1:0-2208 GCA_966250245.1 uncultured Anaerolineae bacterium | reverse complement strand
CGACGATCAGCGCCAGCATCTCGAATTCACGCGAGACCTGGCGCAGCGCTTCAATCACCTCTTTGGGGAAACGTTCACCATCCCCGAAGCGATGATCCCGCTGTCGGGCGCGCGGATCCACGCATTCGACGATCCGACCGCCAAGATGAGCAAGAGCAACCCAAACGAGTACCACGCCGTGCACCTGCTCGACCCGCCCGACCGCATCCGCAAGACGGTCATGCGCGCGGTGACTGACTCGGGGCGCGAAATCCGGTTCTCGAAGGATCCGGCGCGCGCAGGCGTGAACAACCTGCTGGAACTGTACGAAGCGCTGACCGGGCAGACGCGTGAGGCGATCGAGGCGCATTTCGAGTCCGCGCGCGGCTATGGCGACCTGAAGAAAGAGGTCGCCGAGGTGCTGATCGAAACGCTCACCCCGATCCAGGAGCGCTATCGCGAGCTAACGGCGGACGTCAGCTATATCGACGAGTTGCTGGCGCAGGGTGCGGCGCGTGCCGCAGCGGTTGCGAACGAAACGCTGGAACTGGTGCGCGAGCGAATGGGGTTCCTTAAAGCGCGCGCTTAGCCGGAAAAGGGAGCGCGAACGATGGCTGAAGGCTGGCTCGCCGGGTTACCTCCGGTTCTGGGGTGCCTGTTCTGCCATACGGAAGGCGCGGTCAGCGTCGAGCCGGGGCGCGCTCCCGTTTCTCGCGGTAACGGCGTCGCAGTTATCAAATGCAGCTATTGCGGCGCTGTCGCGGAACTCGACGCCGGACCAGAAAGCTCCAATAGCTGGCGGATCCGCTATCGCAAAGTCAATCCTGCCGAGCGATATTACTACGTCGCGCGGCATTTCGGCGGCGGAAACTGGCTCGACGGCGACGAGGCGCTGCGCGTCAGCACGAATGGCTTTGTGCAGCGCCAGCGAGTCCGCCAGACCAGCGACGGCGATCTGTCGTGGCTTGCGCCGCTGTCACTGGACCCGCTGCCCCCGTTCATCGTTCGCGGCGAAACGGTGTATCTGGAATTGCGCGCCGTGACGCTCCAACGGCTGGCGCCGCGCACGTGGATTTTCCGCGCCGGGCAAGACGAATTGCTCGATTCTGGCAAGTTGTTCGTGACCGATCGCAAGCTACACCTGCTCGGCCAGCGGCGAGACTGGTCCGTAAGCTGGGCAGACGTGCTCGACACCGCCTATGATGACGCCGCGTGGCGCGCAACGCTCGGCGGAGAAGACCAGACCCGCGAGCTTTCCGCACAGAGCGCCTCGAATGAGATCGACCCCCAACTCATCACCGCCATTTTTGATCTACTACGGGCGCGCTAACGCTGTCCGGTAATTGTAAAGATTGGGCAGTATTGCCTTGACAAGGGTTCGGTACTTGCCTATACTGAAACGTGTAGTGGTGTTGAATAGACATCCCACCACCCCACCCGCTTGAGCGTCGCGTCTCCCCACACGCGACGCTCCCTTTTTACTTACAGCTATCCCCAACAGACAGCGCAATCGGCACCCTCTCGCCTTTCACTGCGATTCGCGTCGATCCTGTGTTACCATTAGGAATATTCATTCCGCTGAGAAATCTTTAGATTTTCTGCCTCAAAAGATGTTGGGATCGGCGGTTTGTGGTATACTCATCGACCCACAGAACATATGTTTCGGACGAGGGAAACATGAACCGCTCGCGCTTCCTGCAAGGACCCGCCGGCACTGGCAAGACGACCGAGGCCCTCGGCCATATCCGCGCGCTGTTGGAAGACGGCGCTCATCCCGAGCAGATCCTGGTTCTCGTCCCGGCGCGCTCGCTGGGCACGGCTTATGAGTCCGCTCAGGCAGCGCCCGACTGGCCGAGCAGCGCCCCGCTCGATGTTGTGACGCTCGGCGGGCTGGCGCGGCGCGGTCTGGAACTGTTCTGGCCGCTCGTCGCCAAGAAGGGCAAGTTCCGCACGCCTAGCCGCGAGCCGAGCTTCCTCTCGCTCGAAACCGCCCAGTATTACATGAACCGGCTGGTAGACGAGCAGATCCGCAGCGGCATCTACGAAAGCATCAGCCTGCGGCGCGGCCAGATCATCCGCCAAACGCTCGACAACCTCAACAAAGCGGCTGTCAACGGGTTCTCACTGGACGAGATCGAGGCGCGTCTGATCACCGCCTGGGGAGACCGGCACTCCAGCCGCCCGCCCGTCTACCGCGCCAGCATCGACCTCGCGCGCCGCTTCCGCAAG
>CBINGT010000573.1:0-2210 GCA_966250245.1 uncultured Anaerolineae bacterium | reverse complement strand
AAGCGCGCGGCGCGGTCTGATCCGCTAGGGATAGAGCTTGCAAGGAAGACCTTGAGCGCAACCGCACGGTCCGAACCGGCCGTCACAGCACGGTAGACCTCGCTGTGACGGCCGCGCCCGATCAACCGCTCTACCGTATACGCGCCGAGGCGCTGGCCGGGCTCCAATTGCGATAGCGGCTTGGTGACACTCATCTTACGTGCCCTTCGGCGGTGGAAGCTCCGGCCAGACGCCGTGGTTTATTACTCAAGGCAACTCCGAACGAGAGCCAGAACGTCCTGATAGATGTCCTCGACCGGGCGGTTGCCATCGACGGTCCGCACCAGGCCCGGCCGGGCGCGGTAATGGGGCATGACGCTGGCCTCGACCTTGGCATGGTCCGACAGGCGCCGCTCGATGACCTCAGGCTTATCGTCCGCGCGCCCTTCCTGACGGCCAAGCAGCCGCGCCCGCGCGACGTCCAGCGGAAGCTCAAAGTCAATCACCATGCACAGTTCTGCATCAAGCTCTTTGAGTAGGTTGTCCAGCGCCACGGCCTGATCGCCCGTGCGCGGGAAGCCATCGAAAATCGCCCCGTTCGCGCAATCGGGCTGCTTGAGACGCTCCCGCACCATATCGATCGTGATCTCATCCGGCACGAGCGCGCCGCGAGACATGTATTCCTGTGCCTTGATGCCGAGCGGGGTTTGCTGGTCGAGGTGCTTGCGGAACAGCTCGCCCGTCGAGATTTGCGCCAGCCCAACTTCTTCCACGACCCGTTTTGCTTGCGTCCCTTTGCCGGAGCCGGGCGGGCCGAAGAAGACGATAAACGCGCGTGTCATACGTTCACCTCGCAAAGTCTATGCGAATGCTGCAAAAACAAACAGGAGGATTGTACACGCTCTTGCGGCGCGGACAACTCTCAACTGCGCCCGGCTTCAGAGCAGGCGAGGCTGAAGCACCTTCGTCTCGTCCGCATCGAAGGTTTCGCTGCCGTCCAGACCGCGACGCATGCGATACTGCTCAAGCTCGTGCTCGGCCCAGGCGACAAGGTATTTCGCGCTGGAACGCCAGGCGGATTTTTGCTCGCCGAGTCCGAGATCGGCGTGCGCGTCATACAACAGGTCAAAGACGCGATCTTCTCCAAGCCGGGCAAAGAGCAGGGGGACGAAGAGCCGGAAGTTGCTGACCGCGGTTGAGATGAAGGATTCGGGGCAGCCCTGCTGTCGCAGGACCTCTTCGAGACGGGCCTGGTCGAAAATATCAGGTCGCCGGGTCATGGCTGTCTCCGATCTGCTCGTGCGCTTATGCTAAGTGTACGCCAGATCGGGGGCAGGGGGAAATTGCCTGTCGAAAAGAAAAAACCTCTCGCGGCTGCGAGAGGTCGGGAAGGTGGCGACGGTGTGATTTGAACACACGACCCAGGGCTTATGAGTCCCCTGCTCTACCGCTGAGCTACGTCGCCGTACAACGCTGGCTATTATACCAATACCGCCGGGCGCGTCAATGCTTATTTTCCCTGAAATGCCGATTTTGAGGGGAAATTTGGCGATCAGCGATTCAACTCCCAGGCGAGGTGCTGGATCTCTGGCAGAATCAGTCGCTCCCACGCCAGCCGGACCGCTGCCGGGGAGCCGGGCGTGGAGATGATCGCCGCACCGCGATACACGCCCGCCACCGCGCGGGACATCATCGCCGCCGAGCCGACCTGCTCGTAGCTGAGCATGCGGAATAGCTCCCCAAAGCCAGGCAGCGTCTTTTCCAGCTTGCGGCTCAGTGCGTCGTACGTGCGGTCGCGGGCGGAGATACCCGTTCCGCCGTTGAATAAGACGATCTGCGCGCCAGTGCCGACCATGTCATCCAGTACAGCGGCAACAAGCTCGGCTTCATCCGGGATCAGGCGATAGGCGGCGACGGTATGCCCGGCTGCCTCGATCGCGTCGCGCAGAAAGGCGTAGTTCGTGTCGGTTTCGGGTGTGCGCGAGTCGCTGACGGTGACGATGGCGATCGACACCGGTCCCTGGTTGGCGGCGACAGATTTGTGGCGCTGGCTGCTTTCCGATGACATCGGCGGCTCCTCAGTGCGTTTGGCGCCTAGCGTACCACGCCCACCAGCAGACGCAAAAACGCGAGGCAGATCGGGAGATCTGCCTCGTGCGTGTGTGCAGCAGTTCGCGGCGCAGTTGGGCACCTAGAGTGTGTAGAGGTAACGCTCCGTTTCCCAGGCAGTG
>CBINGT010000572.1:0-2220 GCA_966250245.1 uncultured Anaerolineae bacterium | reverse complement strand
GCGCTCCAGCCGCTCCTGCACGATATCCATGTGGAACAGCCCCAGGAAGCCGACGCGGAAGCCGAAGTTCAGCGCCTGCGAGGTTTCCGGCTCGTAGACCAGCGCGGCGTCGTTCAACTGGAGCTTTTCGAGGGCGTCGCGCAGGTCGTCGTAGTCGTCGTTGTCGGTGGGGTAGAACCCGGCGAAGACCATCGGCTTGACCTGCTTGTAGCCGGGTAGCGGCTCCGGCGCGGGCCGGTTTGCGTGGGTGATGGTGTCGCCGACGCGGCACTCGCGGACGGTTTTCAGGCCGGTGGCGATGTAGCCGACTTCGCCAGCGGTCAGCGACTCGATGGGCTTCATGTTCGGGCTGAAGATGCCGATCTCCACCGGCTCGACCTCTGCGCCGGACGCCATCAGCCGCAGCATGTCGGTCTTGCGGATGGTGCCGTCAAACACGCGCACGTAGGCGATCACGCCCTTGTACGAGTCGTAGTGGCTGTCGAAGATCAGCGCGCGCAGGGGCGCTTCCGGGTTGCCGCGCGGCGGAGGAACGCGGCGGACAACGGCTTCGAGGATCTTGTCGACGTTGGCGCCAGTTTTCGCGCTGACCTGCACGACGTCGGCGGCGTCGAGCCCGATCAGGTCTTCGATCTCCTGCGCGACGTCGTCGGGCTGGGCGGCGGGCAGGTCGATCTTGTTGACGACCGCGATCAGGTCGAGGTCCTGCTCCAGCGCCATGTAGAGGTTCGCCAGAGTCTGCGCCTCGACGCCCTGGGTAGCGTCCACCACCAGCAGCGCGCCTTCGCACGCCTGCAAGGCGCGGCTGACCTCGTATGAGAAGTCCACGTGGCCGGGGGTGTCGATCAGGTTCATTTCGTAGGTCTGCCCGTCCTGCGCGGTGTATTGCATGCGCACAGCAGACGCCTTGATCGTCACGCCGCGCTCGCGCTCCAGGTCCATCGAGTCGAGCACCTGCTCTTGCATTTCGCGCTCGCTGATGGTTCCGGTAATTTGCAGCAGGCGGTCAGCCAGCGTGCTTTTGCCGTGGTCGATATGGGCAATGATCGAGAAGTTACGGATATGCTCTTGATCCATCGAGTGAAGCCGCCAACTAAGCCATGAGCCGCTAGCAATCAGCCATGAGCACAAGCCAAGACCAACGTCGTTGCGCTGCCGCACCCTCACTGAAGGAGCGCGCGGCATCAAACTCTGCGTTTTGGGCTAAGTGCGAATGGCTAACCACTTCGAACAGGACGTATACGCTGAAAACCCCAAACCGAGAGCACCCCCGGCCAAAGTATAGCGGATAGGACCGGCGTTGCACAGGCAGGTTTGCAGAGAAGTTTGCAGGCGGGTGGGCGACTTACTATACTCGCAAGGCGGCAGACGGTCGGCCGTGCGCGTTGCGTCGCGTGGCCGCGCCAGACCAGCGCGCAGGAAACCAGCAGAGAAGGTGAGAGAGCGTGTCACTACGAAAAGGACTGTCCCGCACGCGCCAGTCGTTCTTCGGGCGGATCGCCCAGGCGTTCGGCGCGACGGAGATTGATGAGGATACCTGGGACGACGTCGAGGCGCTGCTGATCCAGGCGGATGTCGGCGTTGCCACGACATCCCAGCTCATCGAGCGGATGAAAGAGCGCGTCCGCCGCGAGGGGATCACCCGGCAGGGCCAGCTTACCGAAGCGCTTAAAGAGGAGCTACGCAGCCTGCTGACCGAGCCGACGCCGCTCAACCTGAGCGGGCGCGAGCTGTCGGTGATGCTGATCGCGGGGGTGAACGGCTCCGGCAAGACGACGACGATCGGCAAGATCGCGTATCGCATGCGCCTGAACAACCGCAAGGTGATCATTGCGGCGGGCGATACGTTCCGCGCGGCGGCGATCGACCAGCTTAAGCTGTGGGGCGACCGCGCCGGGGTGCCGGTGATCGCAGGACTTCCGAACAGCGACCCGGCGGCGGTGGTGTACGACTCGATCAACGCGGCGCGTGCGCGTCACGCCGAAGTGCTGATCGTGGACACCGCCGGGCGCCTGCACAGTAACTATAACCTGATGGCGGAGCTGGTGAAGGTCCGCGACGTGCTGCGGAAGGTCGTGCCGGACGCGCCGCACGAAACGCTGCTGGTGCTCGACGGGACGACCGGGCAGAACGCGCTGACGCAGGCTAAGAAGTTCCAGGAAGCAATCGACGTGACCGGCGTCGTCGTCACCAAGCTCGACAGCACCGCCAAGGGCGGCA
>CBINGT010000571.1:0-2226 GCA_966250245.1 uncultured Anaerolineae bacterium | reverse complement strand
ATCTCGCGCAGCGCTTCGCCCATGTTACAGCGATTGATTTATCCGATACTCTCGAAGCCACTGCGGCGACGATTCCAGAGCCTATACGTCGCAAGATCGAGGTCATTACCGGCGATTTTATGGCGCTTGAACAACTGGAGACTTTCGACCTGATTGTCTCGTGCGAAGTTCTGGAACATATAGAAGACGAACGCCCTTTCCTGCAGAAAATGGCACGCCTGTTAAACCCCGGCGGCCATATTGTCATTAGCGTTCCCGCCCACATGAAGTATTGGAGCCGGCACGACGAGCTGGTTGGGCACCAGCGCCGCTACTCACGAGCCGATCTGCTGCGTGTGGTGGAAATCCTCGAACCGGATGACTATCAGATTGTGTCCTACGGATTTCCCTGGGTTAACCTGTTATGGCGCGTCAGAGTGTGGACTGCCGGGATGCTGCTGAAAGATTTCGATGCGCTCTCTCCGGCAGATCGCACGACGAAAAGCGGCCAGATGACCTGGTTTCTGAAACTCGCCAATTACATCCTCAATCCATACACAGTCGCTCCGCTGGCATTTATCAGCAGGGCCTTTCGTTCTCGTGACTGGTCCGAAGGCTATCTGCTCTTTGCCAGCAAGAAACCGCTTGCCCAGACCGATCCCCGGTAGTTCCTGGCGGCGTGGCTTCGCTCATCAAAGCGAGTTATATATCTAGACAGGGTTGCCGCGCCGAATACAATCACTCGCCGCGCGGCACGACGCACGATCCGGAGTCGAAAACAATGCCGATGGAGATTCAGGTCCATGACGAGGTGCAAACGCGCAAGCCGCACGCCTGCGGCGGCGATCGCTGGCGCATCTATCGCGTCGGGGCAGACATCGGCATGATCTGCCTCGGCTGCCAGCGGCGGGTGATGCTGCCGCGCCGAAAGTTCGAGCGCAGCGTCAAAAAGCGCTTTCCCGCCGGGGAACCCCAGGGCTAAGAGGTCGGAGTTACGATGAAGCAGAAACGGGTCGTCTTTTTGATGTCGGATACGGGTGGGGGGCATCGCGCCGCCGCCGAAGCGATCCGCGCCGCGATGGAGCAGCGTTACCCCGGCCAGTACACCTACCAGTTGATCGACGTCTACCGGCGCTATACCCCGTTCCCCTTCAACTTCATGCCCGAAATCTACCCGCGCTGGGTGAATCACCTGCCACTCAGTTGGGGGCTGAGCCTGCGCTTCATCGACTCGCGCAGCCGTAACCGGCTGGTGATGGCGGTCATTAACCAGATGTGGAAGCGGGGCATCCAGCGCATGGTCGACGAGCATCCCGCCGACGTGCTGGTGAGCGTGCACTCGTTGTTCAACCGCCCGGCGATGCGCGCGCTCGAAGCGACGCAGCTCCAGCGCCCGCCGTTCGTGACTGTGATCACGGACCTCGTCACGACGCCTGCCTTCTGGTACGAGCGGCGCGTCGAGCGGTGCCTCGTCCCCACGCAGGCCGCCTACGACCGGGGCCGCCACTTCGGGATGCAGCCGGAGCAGATGCGCGTGACCGGGCTGCCCGTTCACCCGCAGTTTGTCGCGGGCCTGCTTAACAAAGCGACCGCGCGCGAAAAGCTCGGATGGGACGCGCACAAAACGGCCGTGCTGCTCATTGGCGGCGGCGACGGGATGGGGCCGGTCTACCCGATTGCGCGCGAGATCAACCGGCGCGGGCTGGATATCCAGCTTCACATCATCGCCGGGCGAAATCGCCTGCTCCAGCGGCGGCTGGAGTCGATCAACTGGCAGCAGCCCACCCGCGTCTACCCGTTCGTCACCAACATGCCGGAACTCATGGCTGCCGCCGATATTCTCGTCACCAAGGCAGGACCGGCGACCATCTGCGAGGCGTGCATTGCGGGCCTGCCAATTGTGCTGAGCGGCGCGGTCCCTGGCCAGGAAGACGGTAACGTGTCGTACGTGGTGGAAAACGGCGCGGGCGTCTACGCACCGGGGCCGGTCCCTGTGGCGGACACGCTCACCGCGTGGCTGGCGGAAGGTCCCGCTGCGCTGGCGGAACGCGCCGCGCGTGCGAAAGCGTTGGGCCGCCCGAACGCCGCCGCCGAGATTGCCGAAGAGATCCACGTTCAGGCGCAGCGCGCGCCGATCCGCACGCACCTGGGCGCCCGCTCGAAAGGCGCCGATCCCACCCTGCGCCCCACGCCCGAAGACAATTGGGTGATCTGAGCCGTTAGCAGTTAGCGGTTAGCGATTAGCTA